>NZ_BAAAZP010000018.1:0-36521 GCF_039536965.1 Nonomuraea antimicrobica
GCCCAGCGTGCTCCGGCGTCGGCCAGCAGGGCGCGGGCGTGGGCCAGAGCCGGTACGGCCAGCGGCGCGTCCAGCCCGGCCAGCCGGGAGGCGTGCTGCGCGACCACGTCCGCGGCCTCCGCCGCACGGCCCGCCGCCAGCAGCGCCTCGGTCAGCGCGGGCAGCGTACGGACGGACACCGGCCACAGGCCGCCCGCCTCCCAGTGGTGCGCCGCCTCGGCGGCCGTCGCGATCACCGGCTCCGGCTCGCCCCGGGCGGCGGCCAGCCTGAGCAGCATGGTCAGCGGAAGGACGAGATCGTCGAACTGCCCGCGCGTATGCGCCACGGCGATCGCGTCGAGCAGCGGTGAGAGCGCGGCCTCCTGGCGCCCCTGGACCGCGGACAGGCAGGCGGTGACGATGTCCACCAGGTTGCGTTCGTGCGGTTCGTCGCCGAAGTGGTCGCGCAGCTCCCCCAGTCGCGCGGCCAGCCCGTCCCACGAGCCCGCGACGTAGTCGGCGGCGGCCAGGTTCACCAGGCAGCGGAGTTCGAGCCGCCCTCGCAGGTCGGGCTCGGCGCCGTCCTCGATCGCCGCGGTCAGCAGGCGGCGGCCTTCGCGGTGGTGGCCGCTGAACAGGGCCGCGCCTCCGATGGAACGGTAGGCGTTCACCTCGCGGCGCAGCAGTCCGCGCCCGCCGGTCTCCCGCCGCAGGTCGTCAACCAGCTCGGCCCAGCGCGGATCGCCGACCTCCACGAAGATCATCGCGATCTTGCCGAGCACCAGCATCCGCATGGCGGGGTCGGCGACGGCGGGCAGGGTGGCGAGCGCCCGCTCCAGCCACGACCTGCCCTCGTCGAGCGGCAGCCCGCCGGCCGGGCGGCCCACTCCGACCATGGCCCAGGCGGCCAGTCCAGGCTGGTCGACCAGGTCGTCGACGGCCTGGGCGAAGGGGGCCCAGGAGAGGGCGCCGTCGGTGCGTGTTCGTTCCAGGATCAGGGCGAGCAGGAAGCGGAGCGTGCCGCGGAGGGGGCGGGGCACGTCCTGCTCCAGCGCGGCGTCGATGAGGTCGGCGACGGGCGGGAGGTGCAGCAGTTCGAGCGCCGCCCAGCCGAGCTTCACCGTCAGCTCCGCCCGCCGGGCCGGGGGCGGGTCGGTGTGCCGCAGCACGTCCTCCAGCAGGCGCGCGGCCTCGGCGTCGTCGCCCAGACGGACGGCCTGGTCGGCCGCCTCGACGGCGGCCTCCGCCCACTGCCCGGCCCGGCCGGCCTGGCGCAGGTGGTGCGCGAGACGTCCGAGCGGCACCGGCCGCAGCCTCCGTACGGTGTCCGCGGCGTCGGCGTGCAGCGCCTGGCGGCGGCCGAGCGGGATGGCCTCGTGGACCGCCTGCGCGGCCAGCACGTGCCGGAACCCCACCAGGCCGTCGCTCTCGGCGAGCAGCCCCGAGCCGAGCAGCTCGTCGAACGCCTCGGTGTCGCCCGCGGCCAGCAGGCCGACGGGCACCGGCACCTGGAGGACGGCGGCCCGTTCCGCCACCTCCCTGGCCCCGCCGGAGAGCCTGGCGACCCGTTCCTGCACCGAGACGCGTACCCCGCTCGGCACGTCCAGCTCGTCGAGCGCCCGCCGCGCCCAGCCGCCCTCCCACCTGATGAGCGTCCCGCGGGCGCGCAGCAGCGCGAGCAGCTCCTGCACGGCCAGCGGCAGCCCGGACGCCCTGACGCACAGGTGCTCGGCGAACTCGGCCGTCACCTCGTCGGCCCCGAGGATCGCCGAGGCCATGACCCGGGTCTGGGCGGGGTCGAGGGGCGGCAGCAGCAGGTGTTCGCCGCTGATCGCGTCGGAGGTGCGCGCGGTGATCGCGCGTACCGCGGCGGGCGCCTCCTCCCCCCGGTACGTCAGCACCACCCGGAGCGTGCCCGGCAGCACGGACATCAGATAGGTCAGGAACTCGACCGTCTGCCCGTCGGCCCAGTGCAGGTCCTCGACGACCAGGACGGCCGGGCCGAGCGCGGCCAGCACCTCGACGAGCCCGCGGAAGACCCGGTGCCGCTCGGCCGCCCGGTCGTCCAGCGGCGGCGGCGTCTCCGGCAGCACGGCGGCCAGCTCGGGCAGCAGCTCGCGCAGGTCTCCGGCGACCGGCGACAGGTCCGCCCCCGCCAGGTCGGGCGCGCGTCCCCGCAGCGCCTCGACGATCGGCCCCAGCGGGAACGGCTCCCTGATCTGCACGCAGGCCCCGCCGAGCACCCGCAGGCCCGCCGCCGCGGAGTCGCCGAGCGCCTCGGCCACCAGGCGCGACTTGCCGATGCCGGCCTCGCCCTCGATCACGGCCAGGGCGGGGGCCGTCGCGACGAGCGCGGCCAGCCGCGCGAGCTCCCTCTCCCGTCCCACGAGAACCGGGGAGACCACCCGCCCTGCCTGCATCCGATCATTCAACTGCACGCGAGGTATTAGATCAACGCCGCCCTCACGCGCGCCCTGCGGGCCGCACCTTCCCTGACCGCGTGCCGGTGGTGGCCGGGAGCGGACCTCCGGTGCCCGTCATGGCGCGGGCGGATCAGGGCTCGGCGCCGACGAGGTAGTAGCCGCAGTCCCAGCGCGGCTTGCTGCCGTTCGGCGAGCACATGCGGGTGTCGTACGGCCGGAAGAAGTGCATCGTGTCCCAGTTCTTCGTGCTGTGGTCGGACACGCTGACCTCCAGGCTCTGGATGGTCCATCCCTTGTATTTGATGTAGTCGCCCAGGTCCCAGGCGAGCAGGATGTCGTAGTCGGACGCCTTGTGGCCGTCGAAATGGCTTCTGGTGACGTTCAGGCTGTGGAAGGAGTTCGTGGTCCAGTTGTACAGGTTGCCGTGGAAGTTGACCTGGCAGTTCGGCTTGCCGCCGACCGTCGGGTAGCCGCTCATCAACTGGCCGAGCAGCCAGAGGTCGGACTCCCTGCCGCCGCCGACGCCGACGCCACCCGCGTGGATCAACATCTTGGCCTGGAAGGTGCACCTGCCGCTCTTGACGGTCCACCACACGCCGTTGTTGCCGCTGACGACCGACTTGGCACCGTTGATCTTGCGATATTCCGCGGCGGCGGCCGGGGCGGTCAGCCCGGCGACCAGGAGAGGGACGGCCAGGATACTGATCAGAACTGAGCGCCACCGGCGCATGGTTACTCCTAGCGGATTCAGCATGATGACACGCGAATGCTTCACCCGCCGCACCAACATCGGACCACGCCACAGAGAACGATGTCGCGTTCCAGGTGAATATCACGATCCGCCGGGGCGGCGGGCGCGAGGCGCGAGGGCCTGACCAGTACGTCAGATGTTGACGACCCCGCGTCAGATCTTGCATCGCTCCAGACAGATGCAGAACGCGCACGCCTGACTACATGCTGTGACGGGACCGGAACGCGGCCCCGCCAACACCATCAGGAGGACGGCAATGAACAGAACGACACACAGGACCAGGGCCGCCGCGCTCGCCGGCGCGATCGCGCTCGTCACGCTCGCCTGCACCACCCCGCCCGCCACCGCGCAGGCGAGGGCCGGCGACATCTGCCTGTGGAGCGGGCGCAACTACTCGGGGGCGCACTGGTGCTGGAACCCGGGCAACGGCTACGTGGACGTGCCGCCGGCGCTGCACGACAACGTGGGCTCCTTCCAGGCCCACGCCGACGGGTGCTTCATCAACTGGATCCACGTACCCGACCGCAAGGAGACCCGCATCGTGCGCAACGGCGACTACCGCCGGGTGTACGACAACGACTTCGGCGGCAAGATCGACGCCGTGGCTCCGCGCTGCTGACGCCGTAGCCGAGCGGAACGCCGCCTGCCCACCGGGCGGGCGGCATTCCTCGTCGCGGCGCGGGGCGGCGCCACGCCCCCACCAGCGTCCGGATCGGGCGTCAGCCGACCGCGGGCTGGAGTTCGTGCTCTTCCGACGCGGCCTTCTCGTCGTAGTCGGAGCGGGCGGCGGAGATCTCCTGCTGGTGCTCCTCGGTCCAGATCACCAGCGACGTGATCACCTCGTGCAGCGAGATGCCGAGCGGGGTCAGCTCGTACTCCACGCGGGGCGGCACCACCGGGTAGACGGTCCGCCGGACGAGCCCGTCCCGCTCCAGGTGGCGCAGTGTGACCGTGAGCATCCGCTGGCTGACGCCGTCGACCGCGCGGCGGAGTTGGGTGAACCGCATCTTCCTGCGGTCGAGGAGGGCGATCACCAGCAGCGACCACTTGTCGGCGACCCTGTCGAGGATCTGCCGTACGTCGCAGTCGGCTCGGACGTCCCACTGTCTGGCCTGGTCATCCTCGGTTCCCGTGCAGTAACCGAGTGCCTTTGAAGTGCCGTCTTCCATAGCTCCCCATGGTGACGCAAGATTCCTTTGTTACCAAACAGAACCATGGGAGAGATTCCTGTGACCGATACCGTTCAATCCCCCTCCTCGTCGCTGCGACTGACGCCCCGCTCCTGGGGAATGTTGTTCGTCCTGTGCGGGGCGATCTTCCTTGAGGGCATCAACGTCGCCATGCTCAACGTGGCGCTGCCCGCCATCCGAAGCGACCTCGGCCTGTCCACCGGCGAACTGCAGTGGGTGATCAGCGCCTACGTCCTGGGCTACGGCGGGTTCATGCTGGTCGGAGGCCGGGCCGCCGACCTGTTCGGCCGCCGCCGGATGTTCCTGATCTGGCTCGGGGTCTTCCTCGTCGTCTCCGCCCTGGGCGGGTTCGCCACCGAGGGCTGGATGCTCATCGCCGCCCGTTTCGTGGCGGGCGTCGCCTCGGCGGTCATGACCCCGGCCGGGCTTTCGATCATCACCACCAGCTTCCCAGAAGGGCCGCAGCGCAACCAGGCGCTCCTGGTCTACTCCGGCACCGCGGCCGGCGGCTTCTCGCTCGGGCTGGTGCTCGGTGGCCTGCTGGCCGTCGTGGACTGGCGGCTGGTGCTCTTCGCGCCCGCCGTGCTGGCCCTGGTCATCCTCGTCCTGGCCGTGCCGCTGATCCCCGCCGCTCCCGCGGAACGTTCCAGCGACCGGCGCGTGGACGTGCTCGGCGCGGTCACCATCACCGCCGCCATCATGCTGCTGGTGCTCGGCGTCGAACGGGCCGCCCACGCGAGCGCCGCGTGGACCGTCGGGACCCTCGCGGCCGGAGTCGTCCTCATCGTGCTCTTCGTCGTGATCGAGCGCAGGTCCGCCGCTCCCCTGCTGCGCCTGGGCATGCTGCGCTCCGCACCGCTGGTACGGGCGAACCTGGCCGGCCTGCTGTTCGCCGGCGCCTTCTTCAGCTTCCAGTTCATCGCGGTGCTCTACCTGCAGGAGCTGCGTGGCTGGAGCTCGCTGGAGACCAGCCTGGCCATGCTCGCCATCGGCGCGGACGCCATCCTCGCCCCGACGCTCACCCCCCGGCTGGTCAACCGCTTCGGCAACGCCAAGGTCATCGTGGTGGGGCTGGTCCTGGCCCTGCTGTCGTACGTGTTGTTCCTACCGATCGGGCTGGACACCGTCTACCTCGCCATGTTCCCCACGATGATCGTCCTGGGGCTGGCGTTCGCGCTCGCGTACGGGCCGCTGACCATCGTCGCCACCGACGGCGTGGACGAGAGCGAGCAGGGCGTGGCAGGTGGGCTGCTGTACACGTCCTTCCAGTTCGGCGCCGCGCTCGGGCTGGCCGCCAGCACTGCGGTCATCGTCGCCACCACGGCCGGCGGCACCACGGCCGACCTGCTCGGCGGCTACCGCGCGGCGCTGGCCGTACCCATCGCCGCCGCGGTCCTGGCCGCCGTCGTCAGCGCCTTCGGCCTGCGGAAGAGGGCAGCCCGATGACGTCGTTCGCGGAGCTCGAGAGCGAGTTCAACGCCTTCATCGGCACCACGGTCTACGCCACCATGGTCACCATCGACGCCGGCAACCGCCCTCGGACCCGCGTCCTCATCCCCATCTGGGAGAAGGTGGACGGGCGGCCGCTCGGCTGGCTGGCCACCTACAAGACGCCCGTCAAGGCGGCCCACCTGGCGGGCAACCCGCACACGTCCTTCTCCTACTGGAAACCGGGCAACAACTCGGTCGCCATCGAGGCCGTGGCCACCTGGGTCGAGGACGTGGAGGTGAAGCGCCACGTATGGGACCTCTACCGCCGTACCAGCCCGCGCGGCGCCGGGTACGAGCTGGGCAACTTCTGGCGATCGCCGGCCGACCCCAAGCTCCATGTCCTTCGCCTCGACCCGTGGCGCATCCAGGTGATCCGCGGCATGGACCTGCGCAGCCGCATCTGGACGGCGCCGCAGGCGTGACCCCGGCCGGAGGCGGGCGGCCCCCAACCTCGGGGCCGCCCGCCAGGGGCTGCGTCGTTCAGCCCGACTGCTCCTGCCCGCCGGTGTGCGGCATCCGGGCGGCGGGGACGACGCCCAGGCGGCCCGCCTGGTAGTCCTCCATCGCCTGGAGGATCTCGGCGCGGTTGTTCATCACGAACGGGCCGTAGTGGACGACGGGCTCGCGGATCGGCTGCCCGCCGAGCAGCAGCACCTCCAGGTTCGGCTCGGCCTGCGGCTGGCGCCGGTCGGCGGCCACCGTGAGGGCGCCGCCGGGCCCGAAGGCGGCCAGTTGACCCTTGCGGATCGGGGCGTGCCCGGTGCCGACCGTGCCCTGACCGGCCAGTACGTAGGCGAGGGCGTTGTACGCCGGGTTCCACGGCAGCTCCAGGGTCGCGCCGGGGCTGACCGTGGCGTGCACCAGCGTGATCGGGGTGAACGTGATCCCCGGCCCCTGGTGGCCGTCCAGCTCACCGGCGATCACCCGGAGCAGCGCGCCGCCGTCGGCGGAGGCGAGCAGCGCCGCCTGGCGACCGCGGATGTCCTGGTAGCGCGGCGGGTGGAACTTGTGCGCCCGGGGCAGGTTGACCCACAGTTGCACGCCGTGGAACAGCCCGCCCGAGACCACCAGGTGCTCCGGGGGCTTCTCGATGTGCAGCAGGCCCGAGCCGGCGGTCATCCACTGGGTGTCGCCGTCGGTGATCGTGCCGCCGCCGCCGTTGGAGTCCTCGTGGTCGAAGACGCCGTCGATGATGTAGGTGACGGTCTCGAAGCCGCGGTGCGGGTGCCAGGGGGTGCCCTTGGGCTCGCCTGGCGCGTACTCGACCTCGCCCATCTGGTCCATGTGGATGAAGGGGTCCAGGTCGGCGGCGGAGACCCCGGCGAAGGCACGCCGTACGGGGAAGCCCTCGCCCTCGAAGCCGCTGGGCGCGGTGGTCACCGACCGGACGGGGCGCTGGACGGCCGCGGCGGGATCGGTCAGGACGACGCGGGGCAGCGTCAGGGTGTCGGCGGTGATGGCTGGCATGACCCCTCCAGATCTGTTGAAAGTTAAACAGTCAGTTTTCTGAACAGCCCGCGTCCGAGAGAAATTCCTGGCGCAGGACCGGCGCCCGGCCCGGGGTTCGCGTCCTGGTGTTCCCGCGATTCTGGTCGGTCATCTTCGCCGGCCAGGATCCGTCGTACCTCGCCATACGGTCAACGTACGAGGCATCTGTACACCGCGTCGGGTCGGAACGGGTAGCGTCGTTCGATGTCGTCGGTGAGACGCACGCCCAGTCCCGGGGTGGTTGGTGCGGCGAGTTCGCCGTCCTTGATCCGGAACGGTTCGATCAGCAGGTCGGTGCGGAGCGGGTAGCGGGGCAGCGGCCATTCCGCGAGGACGCCACCGCGGGCGAGCGCCGCGTGGTAGTTCGCGGCCATGCCGACCGCGCTCCCCCAGCAGTGCACGACGGTTGTCGTGTCGTGGGCGGAGGTCGCCTCGAAGACCTCCAGCACCGCGCCGATTCCGCCGATGACGGTGGCGTCGGGTTGCACGAGGTCGTAGTAGCCGGCGCGGACTCGGTGGTTCAGCTCTTCCGGCCTGGTGATGATCTCGCCGCCGGCGATCGGCACCGCGCTGCGCTCGCGCAGCCACGGGTACTCATCGGTCCTGCCGAGGCCGAGTGGTTCTTCCAGAAATGCCAGCGGGACTGCCACCCGGGAGAGGAAGTCGAGCGCGTCGGCGGCCGATCCGCCGGGTACAGCGAGGTTCTGGCACATGTCCACGGCCACCTTGATCCCCCTCTTCTGCGCGAGGTCGACGGTGGAGACGACCTTTTCGGCTTCGTGGTGACGGGCGCGAATCTTGATGAGGTCGAGGCCCGCGTCGGCGACCGTGGCGAGTTCGGCCTCCATGCCCCTGGTGGTCGCGCTGTCGCCGCCGCTGCCGTACAGCGCGATGGCCGGCGCGGGATTTCCCCCCAGTAGCTCATATGTCGGCACCCCGAGGTGGATGCCCTTGGCGTCCCAGAGGGCCGTTTCGATCGCTCCCACGACATGCCGGGCGGCCCCGGACAGACTCCAGTAGCCGGTGGCCTCGCACGCGTCGCGGTAGCGGGCGGCCACGTCGAGTGCGTCGGCACCGAGCAGGTACGGCTCGATGAGCTTGACCGTCTCGACGAACACCATCGGAGCGAACACGGCGAGGTACGCCTCCCCCAGGCCGACGGACCCGTCGGAGAGCGCGATCTCCACCAGACCGGTGGTCCGCCACCCGGTGGGCAAGTGCCGGGTGACCTCGACGTTGTCCGGCCCCGCGTACGGAGCGCTGAGCAACACGGGCCGGACGGCGGCGATCGTGGGCATGGCTGGCCTGCTTTCCCCGCCTCTCGCTGATCACGCGACGCGGTGCTATTCTCCTACCGGTTATCCTACAAGTTAGGGGGTTTCATGCAGGACAGTCCAGCCCGGCAGCCAAGAACGCCGCTTGCGCGGCTGGCCAAGCCGTCGACGATCCACGAGTCGGTACAAGAGGCGTTGCGCGGCTACATCATCGACAACCGGCTGCGCCCTGGAGACGCCATGCCGTCCGAGGGAGACCTGGCGCAGCAACTCGGCATCAGCCGGAACTCGGTGCGGGAGGCTGTCAAGGCGTTGATGTCCCTGGGGATCTTGGAGACACGGCGAGGAAGCGGCGTCTACGTGACGCCCTTCTCCCTGTCGGCGCTGGCCGAGACCCTGCCCTACAGCCTGCTGTTCGATCTTGACGAACTGTCGGAACTGCTGGAGATCCGGCGCGTACTGGAGACCGGCCTGATCGAACGTGCGATCACGGACATGACCGAGGCCACCAGGGATCGCCTCCGCCGCGTTGTCGACGACATGCGTGAGCAGGCCCGGCGCGGACGTGACGTCATCCAGCAGGACCGGGCGTTCCACCACACTCTGTTCGAGGACGCGGGGAACCGGGTCCTCCTCAAGGTGCTCGACGCGTTCTGGGTCGCCCTGCACGAAGCCCTCGCCACACGTCCGGACATCCACGAACGCGCCCCCGCCGAGATCTGCGCCGACCACGAGGCGATCTACCGCGCGGTTCTCGACCGTGACATCGAACGCGCCAGAAGGACCCTCGAAGACCACTACACCGAGATTCGGGACAGGATCGGTGAACGACGGTGAGCATCTACGTCCATCTGGCGCTGGCCGAGCCGGACATCGCGGCCCTCCACGCCGCCACCCCCGGCGAGCAGGTGCACATCGCACACCCCGGCAGCCTCACCGTCCATGACCGCGATGCCTTCGCCGCGGCGGAAATCGCGCTCGGAAACTGTCCCCCGGACTGGATCGACGCAAGCACCACACTACGTTGGCTGCAACTGGCCTCGACCGGACTGGACGGCTACGGCCATCTGGCCCGGCGCCCCGAAGTCCGCTGCACCAACCTCCCGGGCACTTTCGCCAACCCGGTAGCGCAGACCTGCCTGGCAGGCATCCTCGCGCACTACCGCGGCCTCGACCGTCTGGCCGCCTGGCAACGATCCGCGCTGTGGAACCGCGACGCCCTCCGCCCGCAACTGCGCACCCTGACCGGACAGCGGGCGCTCATCCTCGGCACCGGATCCATCGGCCGCCGCCTGGCGGAGTTGCTGACGCCATTCGGCTGTGAGGTGATGACGGTCGGCCGACACTCCGGCGACATCACCATCAACGACCTGGACCGAGTGCTGCCGGACGCCGACATCGTGTGCGCCGTCCTGCCGGGCACCGATCAGACCCGCCACCTCCTCGACCGCCGCCGCCTTTCGCTGATGAAGACCGGAGCCCTCCTCCTCAACGCCGGGCGGGGCAGCCTCATCGACGAGGACGCCCTGATCGACGCCCTGCGGGCGGGCCGACTCGGCGGCGCCGTCCTCGATGTCACCGCGCAGGAGCCACTGCCACCGGACAACCCACTCTGGAAATGTCCGAACCTGCTGCTGACCCAGCACACCGCCGGTGGATCAGCCGACGAGAATCGCACCACGATCACCGTCTTCGCCGACAATCTCCGCCGCTACCGGACCGGAACACCGCTGCGCGGCCTCGTCGACTGGCAACGCGGTTACTGAACGCACCCGAGGCCCTCACCCGGCAACCGCGTGGGATCAGTTGCAGCCGCCGCGAGGGTGTCGTCGGCGGCGAAGACAGCCGAAGGGCGATCAGTCCATGGTCAGCAGGTCGGGGGCAGGGCGGGCCGGGTGACCGGCGAGGTCCCTGGCCTCCTGACCGCGATCGGGTCCCGCGAGAAGGGCGCGGGACGAAAACCGCTCACTCGGTCAGCAGCCTGAGCCCGACGACGCCGGCGAGGATCAGGCCGAGACAGGCCAGCCGGAGCGGTGAGGCGCTTTCGCCCAGGGCGAGGATTCCGACGATCGCCACGCCCAGCGCGCCGATCCCGACCCAGACGGCGTAGGCGGTCCCCACCGGCAGGGTGCGCAGGGCGTAGGAGAGCAGGACGAAGCTCAGTACGGCGGCCGCCACCCCCACGACCGACGGCCACAGGCGGGTGAAGCCGTCGGAGCGCTCCAGCGCCGTGGCCCAGACGATCTCCAGCAGGGCGGCCACGATGAGCAGTGGCCAGGCCATGGCGCTCATGCCGTCGCACCGGCGTCGGCGGTGATGGGTGCCCCGGTGCTGTCGGGGCCGCTCCCACCGGCGAGATTGCGTCCCATGCGGTGCCTCCAAGTAGGCGTTTACCGGAATTGATTCCGGTTATACGTTAACCGGAATCAATTCCGGATGGCAAGCGTGGCGCCGACAGGAAGCCGGGGCGGAGTTCCGTAGGCTGGTCCGGTGGCGAAGGAGACGATCATGAGCCCGAGGCCCGAACGAGCGGACGCCGCCCGCAACCGGGCCAAGATCCTCGCGGCGGCCGGCGAGATCGTGCTGGCCCGTGGCGTGGAGGCGCTGGCGATGGCGGACGTCGCCGCCGCGGCGGGCGTGGGCGTCGGCACGCTGTACCGCCGATTCGGCGACCGGTCGGGGCTGGCGTACGCGCTGATCGACGAACGCGAACGGGAGTTCCAGGCGTCGTTCATCGAAGGCCCGCCCCCGCTGGGCCCGGGAGCTCCGGCCCCCGCCCGCATCCGGGCGTTCCTGCACGCCCTGGTCGACCGCACCGTGGCGCAGCTCGACCTGCTGCTCATGGCGGAGACCGCGAGCCCGCTGGCCAGGTTCGGCGGGGCCTACGATCTCTACCATGCCCACCTGGTGCGGCTGATCGAGCAGGCCGAGCCCGGCACGGACGCCTACTGCCTGGCCGACGCCCTGCTGGCCCCGCTGGCCGCGCCCCTCCTGGCCCACCGCCTCCGCGCCGGCAGGGCGACCCCCGACCGCGTCAAGGCCGCCCTCGACCACCTCCTGACCGGGATGGCGGAGTGACGGCCCACCGGCTCGCCTGCTGACCGGGCGGGTCGGCTCCAGCCCCGCCGGATGCTGACGGGGAACTCGCCCGCGTCCCCGCGACAGTAGTTCTTGTGGATGTGAAGATACGTGCCCGCATACGGGACGGCGATCAACAGGCCCTGGGCGAGCTGTTCGACCAGTACGCCACGAGCGTCTACAACCACGCCTACTGGCTGGTCGGCGACTGGTCGGCCGCCGAGGACGTGGTGTCGCTGACGTTCCTGGAGGTGTGGCGGTTACGGGAACGGCTCGACCCGGACGGCGGCTCGCTGCGCCCCTGGCTGCTGGGAGTGGCCACCAACGTGGGCCGCAACCTGCGACGAGCCAGGCGGCGGCACCAGGACGCCCTGGCCAAGATGCCCCGGGCCGACCCCGTCCCGGATTTCGCCGACGAGGTGGTCGGGCGGATCGCCGACGCGCAGCGGCTGGAGGAGGTGCGCGCGGCGATCGGACGGTTGCGCGAACCCGAGCGGGACGTGCTGCTGCTGTGCGCCGGGGCCGGGCTCGACTACGCCGAGGCGGCCGAGGCGCTCGGCGTCCCGATCGGCACCGTGCGCTCGCGGCTGTTTCGGGCCCGCAAGAAGCTGGAACTCGCCTTGACCCCCGCGACAGGGAGAAGTGACCGCGGCACCGCGGTCCGGTCCATCACGGAGCACCCATGAACATCTTCCCCGAAGGACGGGACCTTCCTGAGGACCGTCACCACCTGCTCAAGGAGTTCATCATGACCGCGATCCACGACGAGCCCACCCCCGCCAGGCGGCGTCGCGGGCTGCTGCGCCCGGCGGTGCTGGCTCCCGCCCTTGGCCTGGCCGCCGCAGCCGCGGTGGCCCTCCCGCTGCTGCTCGGCGGCACCCCCGCACACGCCGTGGCCAAGAACCCCGACGGCACCGTGACCATCACCATCAACGAGACCAAGGACCCCGAAGCACTCGAGGACGAGCTCCGGAACATGGGCTACGACATCGTCGTCGACTTCCTGCCCGCGGGCAAGCAGTGCGCCAACCGGCCGCGCGGCTCGAACTGGCTGTCCAAGGAACAGGCTCCCCTCGCCGTCTTCCCGCCCACCGTCGAGACGCCCGGTTTCCAGATCGACCCGGCGCAGATCAAGCCGGGCCAGACCGGCGTGCTGGAGTTCGCCGTGAACGACAGCCCCGAGGCGGGTGGCGTCGTGGCGGGGATCTGGGCGCGCGTCTCCGACGGCCCCGTGGCGCCGTGCGACCTCGTCGACGGCAGCGCGCCGCTCGGCGACCCCTCAGTGAGGTAAGCACCGGTATTCCGGGAGCGGGCCGTCGCATTCGCCGGTACGGCGCCTGGCCGGTCAGGGGGCGAGTTCGTCAGGGATGCCCGGGATGCTCCAGACCGTGGCGTACTGGTCGCCGCCGATGGCCAGGGTCGTGCCGTCGGAGGTGAACGACAGGGAGGAGCCGGCCCCGGGGATGGGGTGGGAGACGGACTTCCAGGTCTTCGTGTTCCACAGCCGCCACGCCTGAGGCTTCCCGTGGCGGCCCGCGGTCGCCAGGATCTTCGCGTCGGTGGGGTGGAAGCGTACCGAGTAGGCGTCCGCCAGCGGAGATCCGACGCGTTCCCTGGTCGCCACGTCCCACAGGCGGCCCACCCCGTCCAGGTTGCCGGTGGCCAGCAGCTTTCCGTCGGCGCTGAACGACACCGAGTTGACCATGGTGCTGTCCTGGAGCGGGTCCCCGATCCGGCTCCTGCTCGCCACGTCCCACAGGATGATGACGTCGTGGAAGCCGCCGGTGGCGAGCGTCCTGCCGTCGGGACTGAACGCGATGGCCTCGATGCCGTCGTCCTCGTGCACCACGATCGGGTCCCCGATCCGGCTGTCCGTCATCAGGTCCCAGAAGGACAGCACCCCGCTGGAGCTGCCGACGGCCAGCGTACGACCGTCCGGGCTGATGGCCCCGGCGTCGGCGGACTCGAAGTGGATGACGGCGTCCTCGTCGTCGAGGCTCGCGGTGAGCAGCGGGCCGCCGACCGGCTGGCGAACCGCCGTGCCCCAGAGGTCCACGGAGTACGACTCGCCCTCCTCGTCGGCGGGGTAGCCGTCGAGGGCGAGTGTCTTCCCGTCCGGGCTGAGCGCGAGGAAGTCGGTGGTGTACTCGCGCTTCAGCACCGGCGGCACGGCCTTCCTGCCGGGAAGGGACCACGTGGTGACGTCGCTGCTGCCGACGGTGAGCAGGAACGTTCCGCCGGGGTCGATCGCCGTTTGGGTCGCCGCGGTTCGGAACTCGGCGACGCGTACGATGGCCGGTGGATCGTTCCAGGTGAACCAGTAGACACCGGCACCCGCCACCAGCACCAGGGCCACCACCACCGCCATGTGACGCCGCCGGCCCGGAGGGGGCGCGGTCGTCGGGTCCGCCGCCACGAGTAAGGGGTCGGGCGGCGCGGCCACGGGAGGCGGGGGCCGCCCTTCCCGTTCCTGTTCCTGCTCCTGCTGGGGTGTGCCATTGGCCCAGGTGATCACCAGCGCGACGGTCGCGACGGAGGCCAGCAGGACGGCCGCCAGGTCGGCGATGTTGACCTGCTCCGCCGGATCGAGGGCCCGGAGCACGGCGAAGACCAGTACGGCCAGCGCGGCCAAACCCGCCCCGGCCACCAGCGTCCGCCACCGCGACCCGCCCTTGTTCACGCTGACATCATCGCTCTTCCATCGCCCAATAGCACCAGATACCCGCATATCCCGACCCCGTGCCCCGCGCCGGATACGCCTCAGGCCGTACGCGAGCCGACGAGCGTTCGCCTCGCGGCCGATACGCGGCCCGGCGAGGCCCGTATCGCGTGCGACGCACGGTGGCAAGGCCCCCGAGGGCGGCACCCCTTCCAGCACTTAACGGAGAGCGTCACCCCGGCCCGCGCCACCCGCTCATCGGTCACCAGATCGGCGGCGGCCAGGGCCCGCAGGTCCCAGGTCAGCTCTTCTCGCACGTCGTCCTGCACGTCGGCCATCGCGTAGGCGAGGACGCAGATGTGCAGCGGGTCACCCTGCCCGCCGTCGATGTCCGCCCAGATCCGGGCGAACTCGAGGCGGGCCGCGTCACGCTCGCCTTGGTGGGTGATGCAGCTCCACCGCCTCGCCGGCCCGTCGGCCAGTTCTCCGGCGGGCCCGCGGTACGGGCGGGTGTGGCGAGTCAGGTCGCGGACGTCGTGAGCGTCTTGAGCGCGTTGACGGTGAAGTCGATCGCCGTGGCGAGGCGCCGGGGGTCGTGCCCGGCGCGCTCGCGTACGCGTAGTCCGAGCACCGTCGTGAACAGCAACTCCACCGCGGCGTCGACGTCGAGGGCGGCGGGCAGGTCACCGTCGCGGACGCCGCGGCGCAGCAGCGACGCCAGGGTCTTCCTGGTGACGTCGAATGCGGCCTCGGTCTGCTGCCGGACCTCGGGGTCGCTGGTGCCGAGCTCGGTGGCCGTGTTGACCACGAAGCAGCCGAGGCCGGAGTCGTGGCCGACCATCCAGATCAGCCACTCCCGCAGGATGTCGAGGCTGGGGCCGGGGGCGCTGAGCAGTTCTTCGGCCTGAGCGGACTCGGTCGCCCGGTAGTGGTCCAGCGTCCGCAGGAACAGGGTGCGCTTGTCGTTGAACGCCCGGTACAGGCTGCTCTGCTTGAGGCTCAGCTCGGCGCCCAGGTCGCGGACGGACGTGGCGTTGTAGCCGCGCCGCCAGAACAGGCGGGTCGCCTTGGCGATCACGTCGTGCTCGTCGAACTCCCTGGGCCGTGCCATGGTCCCCACCCTACCAGCGTTGTGGAGCGTTCGCTCCCGTATTAGGGTGTGCCGTCATAAGGGAGCGATCGCTCCCGAATGACTCAGAAGGAGAACCGACGTGACGGCAACGGACCCCACGACGACCGGGCGGGACGCCCCGGCGAAGGATCATTGGATCGCGGTGTCCGCCGTGGCCTTCGGCACATTTCTGCTGGTGACGGCCGAGCAACTGCCCATCGGGCTGCTCACCCCCGTCGGATCGGCGCTGTCGGTGTCCGAGGGCGCGGCGGGGCTGATGGTCACGGTCCCCAGCATCGTCGCCGCCGTCGCGGCGCCGGTCGTGCCGGTGCTGGTCGGCAGGATGAATCGCAGGCTCCTGCTCGTCGCCCTGATGGGGCTCATGACGCTGGCCAACCTGGCCTCCGCCCTGGCCCCGGACTACCCGCTCCTGATCATCTCCCGCGTGCTGGTCGGGGTGGCGATCGGCGGGTTCTGGGCGATCGCCGGCGGGCTGGCCGTCCGGCTCGTCCGGGCCGCGCACGTGCCGCGGGCGACCGCGATCATCTTCGGCGGCGTGGGCGCCGCGAACGTCTTCGGCGTCCCCCTCGGCACCGTGATCGGCGGGCTGGCGAGCTGGCGGATCGCGTTCGGCGCGCTGAGCGCCCTCGCGCTGGTGGTGCTGGTCGCGCTGCTGGCGGTGCTGCCGCCGTTGGCCGCGGCGCGGCCCGTCGCCCTGCGGCGGCTGGGCGACCAGCTCCGCGACCGGGGCGTCAGGGTCGGCATCGTAGCGACCTTCCTGATCGTGACCGGGCATTTCACGGCCTACACGTTCATCGGTCCCGTGCTGCGGGACCTGTCCGGGATCGACGAGCGGTTCGTCGGGCCGCTGCTGTTCGGGTTCGGGGTGGCGGGCATGGTGGGGAACTTCGCCGCCGGTGCCGCCGTGGCGAAGCGGCTCCACCGTACGGTGCTCGCGATCACCGCCGCCCTGGGGGTGACCGTGCTGCTCTATCCCGTGGCGGGGCTCACCGCCGCGGGCGGGGTGACGCTGCTCGTGGTCTGGGGCCTGGTGTACGGCGGGGTCTCCACGAGCCTCCAGACGTGGATGATCAAGGCGGCGCCGCAGGCGGTCGAGGAGGCGTCCGCGCTGTGGGTGGCGGTGTTCAACCTGTCGATCGGTCTCGGCGCTCTGGCCGGTGGCACCGTCGTCGACGCTCTGCCGCTCCAGGGCATCCTCTGGCTGGCCGGCATCCTCGTCCTGGGGGCCGGGGCCGCCGTGTGGAGCGTCCGTCGCGACGAGAGCCTCCGATGACCGGCTGACTCCCGGCCGACGGGAAACGGGCGGGCCGCCCGGCGCCCGGCCTGACGGGTACAGTGGGCCGGTCGCCGGGGTCCGCGGGCAATGCCACGGGAGATGACGATGACCGAGCACGCCGACTTCAACCGACGCGTGGGCGCCCGCATGGCCGAGACCGGCGAGTCGTACGCCACCGCGCGCGGCCACCTCCTGGCCGGGCTGCCGGGCAACGCGCCCTCCGGCGGCGCATGGCCGACCGCCGCCCTGCACGTGAGCAACGGCGACGCCACCGACCTGCCCGGCACCGGGCTCGCGCCGCGCGTCCTCTACTGGCGGGACGTCCTGCACGAGGGGCCGGTGCCCGCGGTGGGAGTCGAGGAGCTGCGCCAGACCAGGGCCGCCTTCCTGGCCGGGGCGAGCGCGGACGACCACGCGCGGATCGCCGCCGTGTTCGCCGAGCGGGACCGTACGCTGGAGGCCAACCGCGACGGCGACTACGTCCTGTGGTTCGAGGCCGATCTGTACGACCAGTTGCAGATCATCCAGATCCTGGCCCGCCTGGCCGAGCTGGGCGTGCCCGCCGGGCGCGTCACGTTGATCTGCGTCGGCGAGCACCCCGGCATCGCCCGCTTCGGCGGCCTAGGCCAGCTCTCCGCGGCGCAGTTGCGCGAGCTGCCCTTCACGAACGCGCGCGCCCGGCTCACCCCGGACGCGCTGCGGCTGGCCACCCGGGCGTGGGCCGCGTTCCGGGCACCGGCCCCGGACGGCCTGCGTGCCGTCGCGGACAGCCGCTCGGGCGAGCTGCGCTTCCTGGGCGAGGCGTTCGACCGGCTCGGCCGCGAGTACCCGGCCACCCGCGACGGGCTCTCGCTCACCGAACGCCGGATCCTGGCGGCCGTCGCCGACGGGGCCGGTGACGCAGGGACGGCCTTCGTCCGCGCGGGCGGACGCGAGACGCGCCCGTACCTGGGCGACACCTGGTGCTTCGCGACGACACAGCGGATGGCCCGCGCCCCCGTCCCGCTCCTGCGCGCGGAACCGGCGGACGCCCCGGTCGGGCCCGGCACCGGCCTGCGCCTGACCGAGGCCGGAGCCCAGGTGCTGGCCGGGGCGGCGGACCACGTGACGCTCAACGGGATCGACCGGTGGATCGGCGGCGTCCACCTGCACGGGCACCACGTGCCGTGGCGCTGGGACGACGGCGCCGAGACCATCGTCCGCATTTCCGGGCGGCCCTGAGGTGCCCGCCTGGGCTCCTCGCTAGACGCGCGCGCCGGTGCCCTGCTGGGGTCCGCGCTCGGGACGCGGCCAGGGGCGTCCGCCGAGGCGTTCGATGTCGGTGTTGAAGCGCTTGAGGTACGCGGCGAAGGTCGCCACGTCGTCGGCCGACCAGCCGGCCAGCACCTTCTCCAGGCCGTTGATGTTGCGGGCGCGCTCGCTGTCGAGGTAGCGCTCCCCCGCCTCGGTCAGGCGGAACTTGCGGGCGATGCCGCCGCCCGGATCGGCGATGCGCTCGGCCAGGCCGGAGCGCAGCAGCGCCGAGGTGTGCCGGTTGAGCGTGGACACGTCGAGGCCGAACGCCTCGCTGAGCTGGCCGATCGACATCATGCCCTCCATCCGGATGCGGCTGAGCAGGATGTACGCGCTGCGGTCGAGGTGACGGTGCTGGCCGAGCAGCATGGTCTCGTACTCGATCAGATGCGTGGGCTTGTCCATGACGGTCCTTCTCCACATGCGGTGCGCGTCAGCATATCGCCCACAACACTGTGTAACCCCCACAATCTATGTACGTCACACATTATGTGTAGAGTGCACACCGCTCATGACTAAGAGAGTAGACGGGGGGATTCGAGTGGAAAAGTCCAGATTTGGAAGTTCTAACGGGATCGTCACCGTAATGGCGGTAGCCGGCATCGTCGCCGCACTCACCCAGACCCTGGTGGTGCCCCTGATCGGCGAGCTGCCGACCATGCTGGGCACCTCCGCCTCCAACGCCTCGTGGGTCATCACCGCCACGCTGCTGGCCGCGGCCGTCACCACCCCGGTGATGGGACGGCTCGGCGACCTGTACGGCAAACGCCGGCTGATGCTCGTCTGCTCGGTGCCCCTGATCGTGGGCTGCGTCGTCTGCGCCCTCGCCGGATCGCTCGCCCCCATGGTCGTCGGACGCGGGCTCCAGGGCATGGGCATGGGCCTGATCCCGCTGGGCATCAGCGCCCTGCGCGACGTGCTGCCGCCCGACCGGCTCGGCCCGTCCATCGCGCTGATGAGCTCGTCCATGGGCATCGGCGGCGCGCTGGGCCTGCCCATCTCCGCCGCGGTCGCCGAGTACGCGAGCTGGCGGGTGCTGTTCTGGGTCGCGGCGGGGCTGGGTCTCGTGGTGGCCGCGTTCATCTGGCGGCTGGTGCCGTTCACGCCGCCCGCCGCCAAGGGCCGGGTCGACGTGCTCGGCGCGCTCGGACTCGGCGTGGGCCTGGTGTGCCTGCTGCTCGGCGTCTCCAAGGGCGCCGACTGGGGCTGGGCGAGCGGCGTCACGCTCGGGCTGCTGGGCGCCGCGGCGGTCATCCTGCCCGCGTGGGGGTGGTGGGAGCTGCGCGTCCGCGACCCGCTGGTCGACCTGCGCGTCACCGCCCGCCCTCAGGTGCTGCTGACGAACGTGGCCTCGATCGTGGTCGGCTTCTCGATGTTCGCCCAGTCGCTGATCGTCATACAGATCCTCCAGCTCCCCGGCGCCACCGGGTACGGCCTGGGCCAGTCGATGCTGGCCGCCGGGCTCTGGATGGCCCCCTCCGGCCTGATGATGATGATCGTCTCCCCCATCGGCGCGCGGCTGTCGGCCGCCCGCGGCCCCAAGGTCACGCTGATCGTCGGCAGCCTGGTCATGGCCCTCGGCTACGGCCTGTCCCTGGTGCTGCTCGGCTCCACCTGGGGGATGCTGATCATCACCTGCGTGTGCAGCGTCGGCGTCGGACTCGCCTACGGCTCGATGCCCGCCCTCATCATGAGCGCCGTGCCGCGTTCCGAGACCGGCGCGGCCAACAGCTTCAACACCCTCATGCGCTCCATCGGCACCACCGTGTCGGCCGCGGTGATCGGGCTCGTGCTCTCGCAGCTCACCACCGACTTCGGCGGGCAGGCGCTGCCGTCGGAGGCCGGTTTCCGCATCGGCATGCTCATCGGGTGCGGCGCCGCGCTGGTGGCGGCACTGATCACCATGACCCTCCCGGCCCGCGGCCCGGCCGCGCGTACCACCCTGCACGCCACCGCGCCCGCCGAGCCCGCCCCCGAGCACTGAACACCCGCCTGCCGTGGCCTGCCCGAAATTGCCTCGCGATCGGGCCGGTCCCCGGCTAGATTCGCAAACGTGTCGCAAACCCTCGAGATCGCGTGCGACGAGTCCGGCGCGGAGGGCGAGAAGCTCGTCGGCGGCAACAGCGACGTCTTCGCGCACGCCAGCGTGCTGATGGACGCCGAGACCGCGACCGCCTGCGTCGCGGAGCTGCGCGAGAGGGCGCCGACCCCGGCCACCGAATACCGGGCGAGCCACGTGCTGCGCGGCAAGCACCGGGCGGCGCTGCTCTGGCTGCTCGGCCCGGAGGGTCCCGTGCTCGGCAAGGTGCGCGTGTTCCTGACCGACAAGCTGTTCTACGTCGCCGGCAAGGTCACCGGCCTGCTGGAGGACGACCACGCGCCCCGCCTCGGCCTCGACCCGCACGCCGCGGCCACCGCGGCCGTCCTCTACCGGGAGGGGCCGGGGGCCTTCGGCGCCGAGCGGTGGGCGGCCCTGCTCGACTCCTTCAACTACCTGCTGCGGGCCAAGAACGGCCAGGGCGTCACCACCTCGGTCGAGGAGACGTTCCGGCTGGTCGAGGAGCTGCGCGGGGCCGGTGGCGCGGCAGGCGAGATCATGGAGTCGCTGTGGCGGGCCCGCGCCCGGGTGGCCGACTTCCGCGAGCGGCTGCTGGCCGACCCGTACGTCTTCCCCGCGCTCGACCCGCTCATCCCGGCCATCGTCCAGGCGGTCACGTACTGGGGCGCGGGCGGCGGCCCCGTCTCGGTCGTGCACGACCGGCAGACGACACTGACCGACGAGCGGGTGGCGCAGATGCGGCGGATCCTGGGCGGGCGCATGGCGGGCCTGCGGCTGGTCGACTCGGAGCTGGACGAGCGGGTGCAGGTGGCCGACGTCATGGCGGGCGTGGCCCGCAAGATCGCGCTCGACGAGCTGGCCGGCCGGGCCGACCCCACACTGTCGGCGCTGATCCGCCCGTACGTGGACGGCTCGTCGATCTGGGCCGGCGGGCCCGGCCTGACAGCGCCGGCCGGCGAGGCCGTGCCCCGCTCCGCCTGAGGCGTCCCGGCGAGCGGGCGGTCGTCTCCCGGCCGGAGGTCATGTGCCGGTAAACAGCCCCACCCTCCCCACTATCGCCACAAATTGTGACGTTAGAGTGACGTACTGTGAATGAATCCAAGCGTGTAGAAATCACCTGGCCCGGCATCGGCATCACCGTGGCCGCCGAACTCGACCAGCGCAACAAAGCCCTGGCCCAGTGCCTGTGGGACGCGCTGCCCTACCGCAGCCTCCAGGGGCACGCCCTGGTGGCCGGATATCACCTCTACCACCTCGCCCCGGTGCACTCCCTGCTGCACACACCCGCCGAGTACAAGGTGGACCGGCGCACCGTCCCCGACGGCACCCTGTTCTGCTCGCGCCTGCAACACCTGGGCATCAAGTACGGCGAGCTGACCGAGCCCATGACCGCCACCCCGATCGGCCAGGTCGTCGAGGACGACCTCGACGCGCTGGCCGAGGCCGGCCGCGAGGTGTGGAACTCGGTCTACACCACCAAGGAGCCCGTCATCGCCGAGGTGCGCCGCGCCGGCGAGCCCGGCGGTCACGTCCTGCCCCGCCTGCCCATCGGCGACCCCGAGCTCAACCGGCTCGCGGCCGAGGTGCACGCCGAGACCGAGCGCATCTGGCTCGCCCCGCCGCAGGAGCTGCTCGACCTGCACGAGGGCCGCATCCCCTCCGGCGCGGGCAGCTACGAGACGGTGCTGACCACGCTGCTGTTCGTCAACGGCGAGACCCGCCCGCTCGGCTACAGCTGCTACGGCGGCCTCGTGCGCGCCGCCCTCGACGGCATGCCCATGCCGTGGCTGCGCCAGATGACCAGGCAGCTCGCCCACACGCCCGCTGAGTTTCTCGGCTACTGCGGCCTCGACCGCCTCTGGGACTTCACCCAGCGGCTGCTGTCGGGCCTGGAGCGGCTCGACAGCCACGAGGACTTCATCGCGATCATGGCCCACATGGCGCTCTACTGCAACTGCCTGGGCGGCTGGAACCTGCACCTGTTCCCCTGGGAGGCGGGAGCGCACCTGCGCAGATTGGCGGCCCCGGCATGACCGGCCGCAACACGCCCCGCCGCAAGGCGACCGGCCGCACCATGACCGGCCCCAGCACGACCGGCCCCAACGCGAGCGGCTCCAGGGTGGTGGTGATCGGGGGCGGCGTCATCGGCCTGTCCATCGCCTTCCACCTGGCCGAGGCGGGCGTCGACGTGACCCTGCTGGAACGCGGCACGCTCGGCTCCGGCGCCTCCCGCGCCACCGCCGACGTGGTGCGCTCGTACTTCGCCGGGAACCCGGTCAGCTCCGCGCTGGCCGTACGCAGCCTCGACGCCTACCGCGCCTTCCCCACCAGGCCCGGCACCGAACTGCCGCTGCGGCAGGTGGGCTACCTGGTGCTGTTCACCGAGGCCGAGCAGGTGGCCGCCTTCGAGGCCGACCTGCCCGCCCAGCTCGCCGCCGGGGTGGACGTCGCCCTGGTCAGCGCCGAGGAGGCCAGGGAACGCAACCGGCTCATCGGCGACCTGCCGCTGGTGGCGGCCGCGTACTCGCCCGACGCCTACATCTCCGACACCACGGCCATCGTCACCGCCTACGCGCGGGCGGCCGAGCAGGCGGGGGCGGCGCTGCGTACCGGGTGCCCGGTGACCGCCATCGACCCGGAGGCCGGACGCGTCCAGACCGCCGACGGGGAGATCTCCGCCGACGCCATCGTCTGCGCCGCCGGCGCCTGGTCCGCCTCGCTGGTCCGCTGCGCCGGGGTGGACATGCCGCTCACCGAGCCGATCGAGCAGGAACTGCTCACCACCGACCCGCTGCCGCCCACCATGCCCGACATCCCGGTCACCCTGCACGCCGCCAGCGGCCTGCTGATCCGCATGCGCGGCGACCGCCTGCTCATCGGCATGGGCTACCCGGGCCCCGACCGCGAGACGTGGCGGCGCGAGGTGGCCGTACGGCTCGCCGAGACGTACCCGAGCCTGGCCGGGGTCGCGCTGCACACCGCCGTCACCGGGCTGCGCGACGCCAGCCCCGACAAGACCGCCTTCATCGGCCACCAGCCCGGCCCGCCGGCCTTCCTGTACGCCACCGGCTTCTCCGGCCACGGCCTGTGCAACGCGCCCGCCGCCGGGGAGCTGGTCCGCGACCTCTACCTCGACCGGGACCCCGGCATGGACGTGACCGCGCTGGCGGTCAGCCCACGACGGACGGGATGACCTCATGACCGAGATGCCCGATACAACCGATGACGACCGTCTCGTCCTCGACCCGGCCACCCACGACCTGCACGGGGACAACGACCGGCTGCGCGCGGCCGGTCCGCTCGTGCCGGTCACCGCGGAGGGCGTACCGGCCTGGGCCGCCACCCGGTACGCCACGCTGATGAGCGTGCTGACCCACCCGGACCTGTCCAGGGAGCTGCACCACTGGACCGGCCGGGACGCCATGCCGCCCGGCACGGCCATCGACCGCATCGTCAGCGACACGTCCATGCTCAACGCCGAGGGCGAGCGCCACCGCCGGCTGCGGATGCCGCTGACCGCCGCGTTCTCGCAGCGCCGGCTCAACGGCCTGCGCCCGCGCATCGAGGAGCTGACCGCCAGGCTCATCGACCACCTCGCCGAGCAGCCGCCCGACCAGCCCGTGGACCTGCGGCCGGAGTTCGCCTACCCGCTGCCGCGCGAGGTCATCTCCGAGCTGATCGGCATCCCGCCCGCCCACCAGGACGAGCTGCACCGCCTCACCGACGCCGTCGCCCAGGTCGGCGACCTGGAGGACTCGCCGGGGCTGCGCAAAGAGCTGCGCGAGCTGCTCGACCGGGTCATCGAGGAGCGCCGCGGCACGCCCGGCGAGGACCTCATCACCGACCTGTTCGAACTGCATGAGAAGGACGGCGGGCGGCTGTCGGAGGCCGAGCTGTTCGCCACCATCGAGCTGCTGTTCATCGCCGGGCACGTCACCACCGTCAACCTCATCACCAACGCCATCGGCGCCCTGCTCAGCCGGCCCGACCAGCTCGGCCTGCTGCGTGCCGGGCAGTGCCCCTACAGCGCGGCCGTGGAGGAGACGCTGCGGTGGGACTCGCCGATCGCGTACTTCCCCATGCGCTACGCCGTACGCGACGTCGAGATCGACGGCGTGCGCCTGGGCACCGGCGAACCGGTGCTGGCCTGCTTCGCCGCCACCGGGCGCGACCCGGACCAGTACGGCCCGGACGCCCACCGGTTCGACCTCACCCGGCCGCAGGCGCCGCACCTGGCCTTCGGGCACGGGCCGCACTTCTGCCTCGGGGCGCCGCTGGCCCGGCTGGAGGGCGAGATCGCGCTGCGGGCGTTGTTCGAGGCGTTCCCGGACATGAGGCTCGCCTCGCCCGTGGACGAGCTGCCGCCCATCGACACGCTCCTGGGCAACAGCACCAGGACGATGCCCGTGATCCTCGGGCCGCGCGCCCGCTGACCCCGCGGCCCACCGGCCCGTCCACCGGTCTCTAGCCCACCCGGGCGGCGCCGTCCCGGCGGTCGTAATGACGCAGGAACAGCTCCTCCAGGGTGGGCGGCCGGCTGACCAGCCCGCGCACGCCCACCGCCGTGAGCCGCCGCAGCACCGGGTCGAGCGCCGCCGTGTCCACCGTGAACCGCACCCGCCCGCCCTCCGCACTCAGGTCGTGCACGCCCGCCAGCTCCGCCAGCCCTTCGGCGGGCCCGGCCAGCTCGGCCTCGATCGAGGTGCGGGTCAGGTGGCGCAGCCCGGCCAGCGTGCCGGTCTCCACCGTACGGCCGTCACGGACGATCGTCACCCGGTCGCACAGCGCCTCGACCTCCGCCAGCACGTGGCTCGACAGCAGCACCGTACGTGCCCCGCGCCGCCGCTCCTCCCGGACGCAGTCCATGAACACCTCCTCCATCAGCGGATCCAGGCCGGAGGTGGGCTCGTCGAGGATCAGCAGCTCGGCGTCGGAGGCCAGCGCCGCCACCAGCGCCACCTTCTGCCGGTTGCCCTTGGAGTAGGTGCGGGCCTTCTTGCGCGGGTCGAGGTCGAACCGCTCCATCAGCTCGGCCGTGCGCCGCCCGTCGAGCCCGCCGCGCAGCCGCCCCAGCAGATCGACGATCTCACCGCCGGACAGGTCGGGCCACAACGTCACGTCACCCGGCACGTACGCCAGCCGGCGGTGCAGCTCGCCCGCCCGCTCCCACGGATCGCCGCCCAGCAGCCGCACGGCGCCCGCGTCGGCCCGCACCAGCCCCAGCAGGATCCGGATCGTGGTGCTCTTGCCCGCGCCGTTCGGCCCCAGGAACCCGTGCACCTCACCGGCGCGCACCGACAGGTCGAGCCCGTCCAGCGCCCTGACCGGCCCGAACGCCTTCCGCAACCCCGACACGGCGATGGCCTCGCTCATCACTCGCCCCTCCTCCTGTCCGCCTGCTGACCGTGCCCCCTGTCGAGAACGGCACGCGCCGCCGCGGCCTCCTCCGGGGTCATCAAGGGGTGGGAGTAGACGTCCAGCAGCGCCCGAAGGAGCTTGTCCTGCCCCTCCACGCTGTCGAGGTCCACGCCCATGCCGCGCTCGACGTGCTTCGACAGGACGCTGAGCGACAGCGCCATGGCCGCGATCACCGCCGACCGCGACCTCGGGTCCACGTCGGGGACGTCGGGCCTGCTCTCGTCGGCCTGCGCCAGCCACCGCTCCCCGATCCGCACCATCTCGTCGAAGAACGGCTCCGCCCAGCCCTCCGCCAGCGCCCGCGCCAGATAGCGCCGGTAGGGGCCCATCATCGCCACCGGGTTCAGACCGCCCGGCGGCCTGGTCGCGGCCTCCTCGTGCAGCCGGTGCATGGTCCGCACCAGATGCTCGTCGCACGCCTCGCGCAGCGCCTGCTTCGAGCCGAAGTGATGGCGCACCAGGCCCAGCGACACACCCGCCGTCTCGGCGATCCCGCGGATCGTGGCCCGCTCGTAGCCGTGCTCGCCGAAGTGCCACAGCGCCGCGTCCCTGATGCGGGCCCGAGCCGTGAGATCCTCGGGATCCGGTGCGGTCGTCACCCCACCCCTCCTGTTCAACCGTACAGTCGACTGTTCATCAGAGAAGCAAACTATACCCACGTATAGTCGCCTGTCCAGCGGCCCCCGGCGGCACACACGCGCCGATCCCGTTCTAGGCTCCAGAGACGACGATTGGAGCCGAACGCCGTGCCACAGCACCACCCACCGGCCACCGCGCCCATGCGCCTGGCCACCACGATCCGCCCCTACGACTGGGGATCGGTCACCGCCCTGCCGCGCCTGTTCGGAACCGAGCCCACCGGGCAGCCCCAGGCCGAGCTCTGGATGGGCGCCCACCCCGGCGACCCCTCGACCGTGGACGGCGTCCCGCTCGGCGACCTCATCGCCCACGACCCCGCCGCCACCCTCGGCACGCCCACCGCCGACAGGTTCGGCCCCACGCTCCCCTACCTGTTCAAGGTCCTGGCCATCGAGCGCCCGCTCTCCCTCCAGGTCCACCCCACCACCGAACAGGCCCAGGCCGGCTACGCCGACGAGAACGCCCGCGGCATCCCGATCGACGACCGCACCCGCACCTACAAGGACGCCTCCCACAAACCCGAGATGGTCTGCGCGCTCACCGCCTTCCACGGGCTGTGCGGCTTCCGCGAGCCCGCCGCCACCGCCGCCCTCCTCGACCGGCTCGGCGTGCCCGCCCTGCGCCCCTGGATCGACGCCCTCACCACCGGCGCGCCCGCCCACGCCCTGCGCACCGTGTTCGCCGAGATGCTCGGCGACGCCGCCCGCCCCGTACGCGACCAGGCCGAACGCGCCCTGCTCGACACCCGCGACGACGACCTCACCGTCTACGGCGACCTCGCCCGCGCCTGCCCCGGCGACCCCGGCGTCGTGGCCGCCCTCCTGCTGCACCACGTCCGGCTGCGCCCCGGGCAGGCCCTCTACCTGGGCGCCGGCGTTCCCCACGCCTACCTCGGCGGCATCGGCGTCGAGATCATGGCCAGCTCCGACAACGTGCTGCGCTGCGGGCTCACCACCAAGCACGTGGACGTGCCCGAGTTGCTGCGGGTGGTCGGCTTCGACCCGTCCGACCCGTACCTCGTCGAGCCGGCGGACGACGGCTCCGGCGCCTACGACTACCTCCCGCCCGCGCCCGAGTTCGCCCTCACCCGCCACGAGCTGACCGGCGAGGGCGCGCACACCCTGCCCGGCGGGGTGCCGCAGATCGTGCTCTGCGTCGAGGGCGAGGCCCGCCTCGGCGACGACCTGGCGCTGCTGCCTGGCGAGTCGGCCTTCGTCCCGGCGGGCGTTGCCTCGACGAGGCTTTCCGGAAAGGGCGTGGCGTACCGCGCCCGGCCCGGCGCCTTTACAAAGTAGATCTGTTTGGCCGCACCCCCTTCGGTGAGGGTGCGGCCATAGGGATTACGCGCCCGTCCGGCGGAGTTTGAGCACGTTGTCCGCGCGGGTGCCCGGACGCCCGTCGGGGCCGCTCTGGGTGCGTTCGAACTCCTCGCTGCGCAGCACCTCCCACTCGCCCTCCGCGAGCTCCAGGCTTTCGAGCACCTCCTGCGTGGTCGGGAAGTGCACGTCCGGGTGCGCGCCGTGGCTGTGACCGCGATCCTGTCCGCGATCCTGACCGCGATCCTGACCGTGGGCATGGTCGCGGGCATGGTCGCGGGCGCCGTCGTGTTCCCAGGACGGCCGGCCCGCGTGCCCGGCCACCAGCAGCACGCCGCCGGGGGCGACCGCCGCCGCGGCGGCCCGCAGGATCTTCTCGCGGGGCATCTCGCGGGGCGAGTGCAGGTAGCAGGCCGTGACGAGGTCGTAGGAGCCCTCGGGGAACGACGTGCCGAAGTCGTGCCGCTGCCAGTCGATGTGCTCCGCCACGCCCGACTCCTCGGCGTGCCGGGCGGCCCGGCGCAGGGCGACGCCCGAGATGTCGGCGGCGGTGACCCGCCAGCCCCGGCCCGCGAGCCAGATCGCGTCGTCGCCCTCCCCGCAGCCCAGGTCCAGCGCGCGGCCCGGCGGCAGGTCGGCCGCCTCGCGGACGAGCACGACGTTCGGCTTCCCGCTCCAGATGCGCGCGCTCTCGGCGTAGCGGGCGTCCCAGAACTGCTCCTCCGTCACCTGTCCGCCCATCACCTGCCCGGCCGCGACTTGTCCTGCTGCGGCCCGGCTGCGGGCGACGGCGGCGCGGGCCTCCTCGGCGACCAGGTCGGCGTTGATGGCCGCGCCCGCCCGCACCCCGGCCGCCGCGGCGGAGACGACCTGATCGATCACGTTGGTGACGTTGCCGGCCACGTACACGCCCGGCACGGAGGTCCTCCCCATGGGATCGGCCGGCAGGTACGTGCCGATGACCTGGCCGCCCATCTCCTGCTCGGCCGTCTCCAGCCCGAGCCCCTCCAACCCCCGGGTACGGGCGGTGAGCCGGGTGCCGACGGCGACCGCCCGCACGGGGAACTCGCGCCCGTCGGCCAGCCGCACGCCACCGAGCCGGTCACCGGTCACCGTCAGGCCGCTCACCTCGCCCTCCACCACGGTGACGCCCCTGGCGGCGAGCTGCTCGCGCTCCTCCTCCCCCGGCTCCGGCGCCGTGTGCAGGAAGAGGGTCACCTCGTCGCTCCACTGCCGCCACAGCAGGGCCTGGTGCGCGGCCAGCGGGTTGCCGCCCACCACGCCGATGGCCTGGTCGCGCACCTCCCAGCCATGGCAGTACGGGCAGTGCAGCACCTCGCGGCCCCATCGCTCGGCCAGCCCCTCGATCGGGGGCAGCTCGTCGGTCAGACCGGTGGCCACCAGCAGCCGGGCGGCCTCGACCGCCGATCCGTCCGCCAGGTCCACGCGGAAGCGTCCCTCGGCGATCCGCTTCGCCGCCGTGACGGTGCCCGTCACGACCTCCACCCCGTACGCCGCCACCTCCCGCCGCCCCTCCGCCAGCAGCTCCTGCGGCGACAGGCCCTCACGCCCCAGGTAGACGTGCACCCCCTCGGCGGGGGCGTTGCGCGGCCGGCCCGAGTCGATCACCAGCACCCTGCGCCGTGCCCGGCCGAGCGCGAGCGCCCCGCTCAACCCGGCGGCCCCGCCCCCGATCACCACCACGTCGTACGTCGCGTCCATGTCCGCGTTTCCTCTCCATCGTCCGGCTCCAGCGCCCGTCGGGCACTGCGCCACTTTCGGCGGTACCGGGCCGGATTGACAAACTTCGTTGCCGAAATGGCAAGCTTGTCCGCATGGAACTCGACGAGGTGCTCCAGGCGGTGGGCCCGCGACTGCGGGCGATGCGCCAGGAGCGCGGCACGACGCTGGCGGAGCTGGCCAAGAGCACCGGCATCTCGGTCAGCACGCTGTCACGGCTGGAGTCGGGCGGGCGCAAGCCCACGCTCGAACTCCTGCTGCTGCTGGCCAGGGCCTATCAGGTGCAGCTCGACGAGCTGATCGACGCCCCGGTGACCGGTGACCCGCGGGTGCACCTGCGACCGCAGCGGCGCTTCGGCATGACGTACATCCCCCTGAGCCGCCGGCCGGGCGGGCTGCAGGCGTTCAAGCAGATCTACCCGCCGCGCTGGCCGGGCTACGAGCCCGAGCAGCAGGTCCACGAGGGCTACGAGTGGCTCTACGTGCTGTCCGGGCGGCTGCGCGTGCTGCTCGGGCGGCACGACGTGGAGCTGACGGCGGGCGAGGTGGCCGAGTTCGACACGCGTACGCCGCACGCGTTCATCAACCCCGGCGACGAGCCCGCCGAGGTGCTGGCCCTGTTCGGCCCGCAGGGCGAGCGCATGCACGTACGCGCCCGCCCCGCCGCCAAGTGACCGCTCAGGCGTCCCCGAGCACGGCCAGGTCGAGCGTGGCCAGCCGGACCGGGTCGGCCAGGATGTCGATGGCCACGATGCGCCCGCCCGCGATCGTGAAGCTCATCACCGCCGACGGCCGCCCGTCCACCGTGTTGACCACCCCGGCCAGCCCGTTGACCAGCGCCGGATGCGCGGTCGACGGCGAGTAGCGGCGGAACGTGAGCGCCTGCCCGGCCACCCTCGCCGCCCCGCGCACCTCGGCGTAGCCGCCCTCCAGGCGCGCTCCGGCGTCGGCCCGCAGCACCACGTCGGGGTCGAGCACGGCCAGCAGCGCCGCGAAGTCGCCCCGGTGCGCGGCGGCCACGAACGCCTCGACCACCTCCCGCTGCCGCGCCAGATCGGGATCGGGCACCGGCGCCGCCCCGCGCACCCGCCGCCGCGCCCGGCTGGCGAGCTGCCTGGCCGCCGCCGGCGAACGCCCCACCAGCGGCGCGATCTCCTCGAACGGCACCGCGAACATGTCGTGCAGCACGAACGCCAGCCGCTCGGCCGGGTTGAGCGACTCCAGCACCACCAGCAGCGCGAGCCCGACCGAGTCGGCCACCAGCGCCGCCTGCTCCGGGTCGGGCCCGCCGGCCGGGCTCACCACCGGGTCGGGCAGGCGCGGCTCCAGCGGCTCCTCCCGCCGCGAGGTACGGGTACGCAGCATGTCGAGGCACACCCGGCCGACGACGGTGGTCAGCCAGCCGCCCAGGTTCTCCACCTCACCGGCCTCGGTACGGCTCAGCCGCAGCCACGCCTCCTGCACCGCGTCCTCCGCCTCGCTGAGCGAGCCCAGCATGCGGTACGCCACCGCCTTCAGGTGCCCCCTGTGCGCCTCGAAGCGGGTGGCCAGGAATTCGTGCTCGGTCATCGGGCTCCACCTCGTCGTCTCCGTCCGTCACTGCTGTGACGTTCAGGACCGGCCGGATGTGACGCGCGGGCCCCGAGGATCCGCCCCGGTCAGTCCCACGCTCCCGCCGCGCCGGCGGCCGCGGCGAAGGCGGTGAAGTCGCGCGGCGCGCGGCCGAGCGCCTCCCGCACCCCGTGCGACAGGACCTCGTCCAGGCCGCGCCGCAGCGGCGCCACCGCGCCCGCGAACTCCTCGGCCTCCGCCCGCGGCCAGCCCTGGCCGGTCAGCTCGGCCACGTACTCCTCCGGAGGCAGCGGCACGTACCTGATCGGCCGCCCGCTCGCGGCAGACAACTCCACGGCCACCTCGGTCAGCGTCAGGGCGCGCGGCCCCGACAGCTCGTACGTCCGCCCGTCGTGCCCGTCGCCCGTCAGCGCGGCCACGGCGACGTCCGCGATGTCGTCGGCGTCCACGAAGGAGGCCGCGCCGTCGCCGCCGGGCAGCCTCAGCTCGCCCGCCAGCACCATCTCGCGGAAGAAGCCCTCGGTGAAGTTCTGCGCGAACCAGCCCGGCCGCAGGATCGTCCACTCCAGGCCGCTCTCCCGCACCGCGCTCTCCCCGTCGGCGTGGGTCGCCCCGACGCTGCCGGACGGGTCGCCGTAGTCGGGCACGTCCACCCCGCGCCCCGACAGGAGCACGACCCTTTCGACGCCGAGCCGGGCGGCCCGCTCGACGAAGGGCCTGGTCAGCAGCGCCCCGTCCAGCGGCACCAGGTACACCGCGCGCGCCCCGTCCAGCGCGGCGTCCCAGGTGGCGCGCTCGTTCCAGTCGAAGGGCGGCTCGCCGGAGCGCGAGGCCGCCCGGACGGCGGCTCCCATGCCGCGCAGGCGGGCCAGCACCCGTCCGCCGGTCTTGCCCGTGCCGCCCACCACCACGATCGTTCGTTCGGTCATGCCCCCAGTCAACGGGCTCGGCTCGTGAGCGGGACATATCTGGGAGGCTCGCCCGGATGTGCGTGCGTCTCGGCCCCCGCCCAGTCCGGAGCCGCGTCTAGGCTGGCAAGCGTGGACGTCAGCCGCGTCTAGGCTGGCGAGCGTGGACGTCTTCGCGAGCTTGACGGACGGCGTGAAGGCCAGGGGCGCGCTGTTCGGCCGGGCGGTGCTGACGCCGCCGTGGGCGCTGCGCTTCGCCACCGGAGCCGAGCTGACGGTGGTCGCCATGCTGAGCGACCACGCGTGGCTGACCGCGGGCCAGGAGCGGGCGACACGCCTCGCGCCGGGCGACATCGCCCTCGTACGCGGCCCGTCCCCGTTCACCGTCACCGACCGCCCATCGGCGAGCACCGGCCCGGGTCCGGCCGCCTACCTGGTCACCACGGCCGACTACTGCGACCCGCGCGCCCGTCCGCTGGCGCCGCGCACCTGCGGCGAGGACCCCGGCGGACCTGCCTCGCTGCTCGGCGCCGGCTACGTGGGCGGCATCGGCGAGGCGCTGCTGCAGGTGCTGCCCCCGGTGCTCGTCGTGCCTGGCGGGCCGCCCCCGCTGCTCGACCTGGTGACCGGCGAGGTGGCCAGGCGGTCGCCGGGCCAGCAGGTGGTGCTCGACCGGCTGCTCGACCTGCTGCTGGTGTCGACGCTCAGGAGCTGGTTCGAGCGGCCGGGGGCGCGGGCGCCCGCGTGGTACCGCGACACCGGCGACCCGGCGGTCGACCACGCGTTGCGCCTGCTCCACGACGACCCCGCGCACCCGTGGACCGTGACGCGCCTGGCGGCCAAGACGGGCACGTCGCGGGCGGTGCTGGCGCGCAGGTTCGCCGCGCGGGTGGGCGAGCCGCCGATGCGCTACCTGGCGGGCTGGCGGATCGCGCTGGCGGCCGATCTGCTGCGCGACACCGACGCCACGGTGGCGTCGATCGCCCGCCAGGTCGGGTACGCGAACCCGTTCGCGCTCAGCGTGGCCTTCAAGCGCGTCCACGGCACGACCCCGGCGCAACACCGCGCCCGCCACAACCCCGGCTGACCCGGGCGGCTCAGGCGAGGGCGGAGTGGCGGCGGCTGTAGCCGAAGTAGACGACCAGCCCGATCGCGAACCAGACGGCGAAGCGCAGCCACGTCACCGGGTCGAGAAAGGTGATCAGCCAGACGGAGAAGACCACGCCGACGGCCGGCGTCACCGGCATCCACGGCGTGCGGAACGACCGCGGCAGGTCCGGCTGCCGGTGGCGCAGCACGATCACCGCCACGCACACCACCACGAACGCCAGCAGGATCCCGATGTTGGTCAGCTCGGCCGCCTCCCGGATGGGCAGGAACCCGGCGATCACCGCCGAGGCGATCCCCACGATCCAGGTGACGCGCGAGGGCACCCGCCGCACCGGGTGCAGCTTGGCGAACCAGGCGGGCAGCAGCCCGTCCCTGCTCATCGAGAACCACACGCGGGTGACGCCGAGCATGAACGTGAACATGACGGTGAGGATGCCCACGATGGCGCCCACCGCGATCACCGTCGCCAGCCCCGACAGCCCGACCGAGGCGAACGCCGAGGAGAAGCCGCTCTCCGGGTCGATCTCCCGGTAGTGCTGCATGCCGGTCAGCACGAGCGTGGCCAGCACGTACAGCACCATGGAGATGAGCAGGGAGTAGATGATCGCCTTGGGCATGTGGCGCCGCGCGTCGCGCGACTCCTCGGCCGCGGTGCTCATGGCGTCGTAGCCGAACACGGCGAAGAACACGGTGGCGGCCCCGGTGATGGCCCCGCCGACCCCGTACGGGAAGAACGGCGTGTAGTTGGCCGTGTTCACGTGGAAGAACCCGACCACGATCACCAGCAGCACGACGGCCACCTTGACCGCCACCACGAACGTCTCGAACCTGGCCGCCGCGCGGATCCCGAGGTTCAGCAGGAACGCGATGAGCAGGCACAGCGCCACGGCGAAGAGGTCCACCACGTGCCCCGCGCCGGTGCCCGGCGCGCCGAGCATCCAGCCGGGCAGCGTGATCCCGAGCTGCTGCACCAGGAAGCCGAAGTAGCCGGAGATGCCGATGGCCACGACCGCGACGATCGCGGTGTACTCCAGCAGCAGGTCCCAGCCGATGAACCAGCCGACGATCTCCCCGAGCACCGCGTACCCGTAGGTGTAGGCGGAACCGGCCTTCGGGATCATCCCGGCGAACTCGGCGTACGACAGGGCCGCCGCGGCGCTGGCCACCCCGGCGACGAGGAACGACACCAGCACGGCGGGCCCGGCGCTCTCCCTGGCGACCGCGCCCGCCAGGGCGAAGATGCCGGCCCCGATGATGCCGCCCACCCCGATGGCGGTGAGCTGCCAGAGCCCGAGCGACCTGGACAGCTCCCCCTCGTGCTCGGCCACGATCTGTTCCACCGGCTTGCGCCGGAACACGCCGCGCGAAGTGACCATGACGCCCCCACTGCCGACGACGGCCCCGTGGGGGCGAGCTTCCCTCCAGGAGAGCGCCAAACCCGCCCAGGCCGGGCGGCTAGGCGGCGGTCGCCGCGGCGCGCATCCGTTCGAAGTTGGCCACGTACTGGTCGTAGACGCGCTTGTCGTTCAGCTTGAGCAGCGTCTCGTCGTTGCGGCGCAGCGAGGTCTCGTTGTAGTTGTGGCTGCCCGTGAAGACCCAGCGCGCGTTCTTGTCACCGTCGTACGAGCCCTCGACCAGCAGGTACTTGGAGTGGATGCGCCCCGGCAGCGCGCTGCCCGAGCCCAGCTCGCGCAGTTCGAGCGACGGCTGCGCCGCCAGCACGGCCTTCACCTCGTCGTCGATGATCCCGTACACGATCTGGACGCCGCACCCCGCGCCCGCCAGGTCGCGCAGGCGTTCGGCGATGGCGATCCGGTAGGTGTCCCATTCGGACATGCCCACCCTGATCTTCGTCCCGCCCTCGCAGGAGACCTTGTCCAGGTAGTCGACGATGGGGTCGCCCGCCGCCTTCGGGAAGAAGTGCGCCCGCACGCCGCGCGCCTGGACCTCGCGGTAGTAGTCGAGGTTCTTGCGCTCGGCGGCCAGGTCGGCGAAGTAGCCGTCGTACGCCCGGTACAGGCGCTTGTCCCCGGTGAGGACGAGCGCGTTGTTCCAGTACGTGGTGGAGTTCAGGTCGGTGAGGTTGGCCGACGACTGCACCACCACGTTGGAGGCGTGCCCGGCCCGCGAGAACAGGTAGAACTTGTTGTGCTGGCCCTTGTTCCCGATGCAGGCCGCGGTGCCGCCCGACATCGGGCCGGTGCACACGTGCAGCCACGAACGGGCGGCGAGGTCGGTGCCGAGCCCGGCCGCGAGCTGGCCGGCCACGGCGGCGCCGCGCTGGTCGCCGTCCAGCACGACGCGCACCCTGACGCCGCGCTCGTGGGCCGCGACCAGTTCGGCGGCGAACTCGGTGCCGGCCGTGCCCGACATCACGAAGTGCGCGATCTGGATGCTCGCCCCCGCGGGCGTCTGCCGGACGAGGCCGCACAGCGTGCGCACGATAGCGGTCGGGTCCCCGCCCACGGGCTCGCTGAACACCGCTCCGGTCGTCGCCGGTCGCGTGGGGGCGTCGGCGCAGGTGGATGCCTGGGCGGCGGCGGCCGTACCGGTGCCGGCGATCGCGGCGGCGGCCATGACGGCGCCGACGGTCAGGAGGGACAGGGACTTGCTCGGCATGCGAAACTCCTCCAGCATTGTGGCCAGTCTTGATCAACGATTATGGACTGGTCCGATACCGATCGTGTAGGCCCGCCCGGCGATCACGGTGACCCCTTGCCGACGGCCTACTGAACGATCAGCGAACATTACTCGTGCGCTACGCGCCCGGCGGTCTCATCATGAGAGGACCCGCCGAGGAAGAGGTGGCGCGATCATGGGCGCAGAAGGACTGGGACGCCGTCCCGACGGGTTGTCCGGAGTCACCGAGCTGCGCCTGCACGGCGTGGGCGGCACGTCGCCGCAGTCTCTGCTCGACGACCCCACTCCCATGCAGGTGGCGGGTGACCGCATCGCCGGTTTCTACCGCACGGCCGACCGCGAGGGGCGGCACGTGGAGGCGTACTCGTGGGGCGGCCTGACGTCCGGCAGCTCCTGGCGGGTGCTGTGGCTGGTGCTGCTGCCGTTCGCGATGGCCAACATGGCCGCCTGGATGTTCCCGCGGTGGCTGCCCGGCCGCCCGGTGCGCTTCCGCCTCTTCCGGTGGGCGGCCCGGCTGGCGTCCTTCGGGCTGACGCTCAACCTGGTGGTGCTGGCCGCCGCCATCCCCATCGACTACGTGGCCTACCAGTGCGGCGGCTCACGGGAGTGCGCACGGTGGCCGTCCTGGGTGCTGCCGCCGGACCTGCCCGCGGTGCGGATCCTGGTGGGCGCGGTGGTGCCGCTGCTGGTGATCGCCGTCCTGTACGCCCTCGCGCACACCTCACAGAACCGCTATGACCAGGTCAAACCACCCACCCCGGAGGAGGACGCGCGTCCGCCCGAAGACGCGGGCGCCGAGTTCCCGGGGCTGTCGGACCCCGGGTTCTGGAACGGTGTCGACCACGCCCGCGCGCTCACCCGCCTGCACGTCGCCGGGTCGATCGCCCTCGTCGCCGCCCTGGTCACCTGGACCGTGCACAACGTCAGCCCGGTGGAGGGCCCGTGGCTCGCCCCCGCCCTGGCCGTCCCCGCGGCGGTCGTCGGCGGGTGCGCCGTGGCCGGGTGCGCCGACAGGGCCGCCGCGTTCGGGCGACGGCTCTCCTGGGTGCTGCTGGGCGTCGCGGTGGCGGCGCTGGCGGGGGCCG
>NZ_BAAAZP010000019.1:0-68788 GCF_039536965.1 Nonomuraea antimicrobica
CCGGCGTGCAGCTCCCCGGGGTGCTCGACGACCTCTACGCCCCGGCCGCCATCGCCGCGCTCGGCCCGTCGGCGCGGCCGGTCCCGAGGCTCGCGCTGTGGGCGCCGACCGCGCGGACGGTCGAGCTGGCGCTGTACGGCCCCGGCGGGCGCACCGTGCACCCGATGCGGCGCGACGACGAGACCGGCGTGTGGTCGGTGCAGGGGCCGCCCGCGTGGCTGGGGCGCGCGTACACGTACCTGGTGACCGTCTACTCCCCCGCTGCCGGGAAGGTCGTGACGAACGAGGTCACCGACCCCTACGGCCTCGACGTCACCCCCGACGGGGCACGCAGCAGGCTCGTGGACCTCGACTCCGCGGCGCTCAAACCGCCCGGCTGGGACCGGCCGGTCAAACCGGCCGCGGTGCCGCCGGAGCGGGCGTCGATCTACGAGCTGCACGTACGCGACTTCTCCGCCTCCGACGCCACCGTCCCTGAGGAGCTGCGCGGCACGTACGCGGCCTTCGGGACGGACTCGGCCGGCATGCGGGAGCTGCGTGCCCTGGCCGCCGACGGGCTGACCCACGTGCAGGTGCTGCCCGTCTTCGACTTCGCCACCGTCCCCGAGCGCCGGGCCGACCGGACGGAGCCCGCGGGCGACCTGGCCGCGCTGCCGCCCGACTCCGAACTCCAGCAGGAGCGCGTGGCCCGCACGGCCGCGACCGACTCCTACAACTGGGGCTACGACCCGCTGCACCACACCGTGCCGGAGGGCTCGTACGCGACGGACCCCGACGAGCGGATCAAGGAGCTGCGCGGCATGGTCGCCGCGCTCAACCGGGCCGGGCTGCGCGTCGTCATGGACGTGGTCTACAACCACACCCACTCCACCGCCGTGCTCGACCCGATCGTCCCCGGCTACTACCACCGGCTCCTGGACGACGGCAGCGTGGCCACCTCGACGTGCTGCGCCAACACCGCGCCCGAGCACCTGATGATGGGCAGGCTCGTGGTCGACTCGGTCGTCACGTGGGCCACGCGGTACAGGATCGACGGTTTCCGCTTCGACCTCATGGGCCACCACCCGAAGGCGGGCATGCTCGCCGTCCGCGCGGCGCTCGACCGGCTGACCGTGGCCGAGCACGGCGTGGACGGCCGCTCGATCCTCCTGTACGGCGAGGGCTGGAGCTTCGGCGAGGTGGCCGGCGACGCCCGGTTCGAGCAGGCCACGCAGGCGAACCTGGCCGGCACCGGCATCGGCACCTTCACCGACCGGCTGCGGGACGCGGTGCGCGGCGGCGGCCCGTTCGACGCCGACCCGCGCGTGCAGGGCTTCGGCTCGGGGCTGGCGGGCGCGCCCAACGACGCACCGGCCAACGGCACCGCCGAGCAGCAGCGGGCGCGGCTGGCGCACTACTGCGACCTCATCAGGATCGGGCTGACCGGGAACCTGGCCGACTACGTGCTGCCGTCGGGCCGGAAGGGCTCGGAGGTCGGCTACCACGACTCGCCCGCCGGGTACACGGCCGCGCCCGGGGAGGCGGTGACGTACGTGGACGCGCACGACAACGAGACGTTGTTCGACGCGCTGGCGTACAAGCTGCCGCGGGACACGCCGATGGCAGAACGGGTGCGCATGCAGGCGCTGTCGCTGGCCACGGTGGTGTTCGCGCAGGGCATGGCGTTCGTGCACGCGGGCTCGGAACGGCTGCGCTCGAAGTCGCTCGACCGCAACTCCTACGACTCTGGCGACTGGTTCAACCGGCTGCTGTGGGACTGCGCGCAGGGCAACGGCTTCGGCGCCGGTCTGCCGCCCAGGGCGGACAACGAGGCCGCGTGGCCGTACGCGCGCCCGCTGCTCGCCGACCCGGCGCTGCGGCCCGGCTGCGCGGCGATCGGGGCGGCCAGGGCCAGGTTCGGCGAGCTGCTGCGGATCCGGGCGTCGTCGCCCGCGTTCGCGCTGGGCTCGGCGCGGGAGGTACGGCGGCGGCTGTCGTTCCCCGCCTCTGCCGAGGGCGTGATCGCCATGCACGTGGACACCGACGGCCTCGACCCGCGCTGGCGGTCCGTCACGGTCGTCTTCAACGCCACACCGTCCCCGCAGACCCAGGCGGCACCACCGTCCTCCGGGGCCACAGCGGGAGGCGGGGTGCGGCTGCACCCCGTACAGGCCGCCTCGGACGATCCGGTCGTGCGGGGATCGGCCTACGACCCGGCCACGGGCACGCTGACGGTCCCGGCCCGGACGGTCGCGGTATTCGTGGAGGTCTGAGTGTGGCATGGGCGGGTAGGGGGAACCTTCATCGGGAACACCTCGCATCACTGGCAATGCGCCGCACAACGGCGCAGACTGGATATACGGCGATCGCGTGGAGCAGTGGAGCACCCGTGGACAATCACCTTGATCACATGCCGGTACTTTCCCGCGGCAGGCATCGCAACCCGAAGCGTGGGGCCTGCTTCATGGAGTTGGCCTCCTACCTGGCCGGAGAGCGCTGGAGCGACCATCCGGCCTGCACGCACCCGTTGCTGGCCGCACTCGCCCGCCTGGTCAACGACAACACCGGTGACGAGAGCCGGGCCAAGCTCGTCCACCTCGTCCCGTCCATCATCGGGCTGGCCAGCGACGACCTGCGCGTCGACGCGCACATCGCGCTACGCTGCGCGACCACCGCGCTGCCGGTGGCCGCGGCCGAGCGTCAGCTCGCGCTGGCGGTCTCGGTGCTGGCGGCCGAGGAGATGCTCGCCCGGCTCGACGGGGCGCCGTCGGGACGGATGAGCGAGCGCGGCCTGCGGGCCATGGAGGAGGTCCCGCACGCGGCCGACCAGGCCAGGCGCTTCAGCCGGGCGGCCCGCATCACGGACAAGGGCTTCCGCCGGTACGCGGCGCCGAACGCGGTGCAGTTGTCGGTGGTGGGGATCGTGCAGGCGTGCATCCCCGACCCGGACGCGCTGCTGCGTACGCTGCTGGAGGAGACGATCGAGGAGTGCACCGTGCTCATCCACGGCCACCACCCCGTCACCGCTGCGGCCACCGCTGCGGCCACCACTGCGCCGATCCACGCCTGACCGGCGCCCACCACCGCCCGCCTGGCGGCGCGGTCGACTGAGGCTGCCCGCAAGTACGCGTGGCTCGCGCGCGTTCTGATCATGCCCACCTGCCGCGCACGCCTGCCGGCCCCTCCCGCGCAGGGGTCGCGGCACACCCACGCCGGCAGGGTGTTTGCGCAGCTCAGGCAAGGCTTTCCTGCGTTGCGGATCTTTTTCCCATATGCCACATTTACCAATAGGAGCCCGAAAACCGGAGGAAAACTGATGACCGTCGAGCTCGCCCACCCCTACTCCCCCGAGCAGCACCACGGTCACCGCGACGTGACCGGCGGCTGGCTGCGGCCGGCGGTGTTCGGGGCGATGGATGGGCTCGTGTCCAACTTCGCGTTGATCGCCGGAGTGGTCGGCGCGGCCGGGGCCGGGCAGGGCGCGGTGCTGGCCGGGTGCGCGGGGCTGATCGCCGGAGCGTGCTCCATGGCGGCGGGCGAGTACACGTCCGTGAAGTCGCAGACCGAGCTGATGCGGGCCGAGATCGCCGTCGAGCGGCGCGAGCTGGCCCGCAACCCCCAGGGCGAACGGGCCGAGCTGGCGGCGCTCTACCGCTCGCGCGGGCTCGACGCCGAGCTGGCCGAGCGGGTCGCCGAGAGGCTGTCGGCCGATCCCGAGCGGGCGCTGCGCGTGCACGTACGCGAGGAGCTGGGCGTCGACCCCGACGACCTGCCCTCCCCGTACGTGGCGGCCGGGTCGTCGTTCTGCGCGTTCGCGGCCGGGGCGCTGGTGCCGCTGGCGCCGTTCCTGTTCGGGGCCTCGGGCCTGGTGGTGGCGCTGGTGCTGAGCGTGGTGGCGCTGTTCGGGTTCGGGGCGGCCGTGGCGGTGATGACGGCGCGGCCGTGGTGGCGGGGCGGGTTGCGCCAGCTCGCCTTAGGCGTGGGCGCCGCGACCGTCACGTTCGGCCTGGGGCACCTGCTGGGCGTCGCGGTGGCCTGACCGGCCTCTCAGGGACGGCCGGCGGCGGCCAGCTTCACGCCGAGCCCGATGAGGGCGACTCCGGTCACACCGTCCACGGCCCTGCGTACGGACCGGCGGGCGAACACCTTCCGCAGCGCGCCCACGACGTTCGCCACCACCAGGAACCAGGCGATCGTCGCGGCCAGCGCCACCGCCGACAGCGTCAGCGCGGACACCCCGGCCCCGAGGAACTGGGGCACCAGGGCCACGAAGAACAGCGCCGCCTTGGGGTTGAGGATGTTCGTCAGCAGCCCTTCCGTGAAGGCCGCCCACGAGCCGCGCCCCTCCCGGCCGGGCTCGTCCAGCTTCAGCCCGCCGTCCCCGCGCCAGGCCGAGCGCAAGGACCTGACGCCCAGATAGACCAGGTACGCCGCGCCCACCGCCTTCACCACCGTGAACGCCACGGCCGAAGCCTCCAGGAGCGCCGCGATGCCGGTGGCGGCGGCCACCACCCAGGCGAACACCCCCACCGCGATGCCCGCCGCGGCCGCCATGCCGTGCCCGCGGCCCGAGACGGCCGAGCGGCGCACCACCACCGCGAAGTCGGGCCCGGGCGACATGGCCCCGAGCAGCACCACACCACCGAACGCCGCGACGTGCCCCATTAACGTCATGGCTCCCACCTTACGAGCACCCGCCCCTCCGGGACCAAGGTGGAGCGTTCCCACGTCCAGGTGGGCACGGTGATCATCTCGGCCGTGCGGTCGAGCGGGATCGGCGTGTCGAGCAGGACCGAGTGCGGGGTGAGCGGAAGGCCGCCCTGCGGGATGACCACGGTCTCGAGCGGGGTGCGCTCGGCGGGGCCGTCGGGTTCGTCGCGTTCGCTGCGGATCCAGGTGGCCGGGCCGCAGAAGGCCGTGTAGACCAGCGCGCCGCGCGGGGCGGCGGCGGAGTGGCGCAACGTGCCCGCGGGCAACCACCCGTGCTGCCCCGGCAGGTACGTGATGCCGGAGACGTGCAGCTCTCCCTCCAGCACCACGAACTCCTCCCCCGCCAGGTAGTGGCCGTGCTCGGACTGTGCCCAGCCGGGCGGGAAGCGCATGAGCGACGCGGCGCCGTCGAGGCGGGCCACCCGCACAGGAAGCTCCGTCCCGGGGATCAGGAAGGTCTCCCCAGGCAGCTCCGCGTCGTCGAGCAGGTCGATGATCAGCACGTCAGCCGTCACGGTTCGTCAGCGCTCACAGCGCCGCTCCGCGAGCGCGGACCGCGAGTTCGGCCGTTCCACCAGCTCCATGATGTCCATCGTCACCTCCGGGACCTCCGCGCCCGCCGAGGAGCGGGCCGGGTCCGCTCCCCCTACCCAACAAACTTGAGCAAAGTTCCCTTTGGCGGGAAAAATCGGAAACGCGATGCGGACCTCCCCGCCGCACCGCACCCCTGCGCGGGTCCGGCCGACGGGAAAGACCCTCGGCAAAAAAGCCCTTGGGCCGGGGCGAGGCACCCCGGAGACGGCTCCCCGGCCGAGGGACGGAGGCTGGTGGGTGGTCAGTCGAAGGTGGTGGAGATCTCGTGCCAGCCGCCCGGCGGGATCTCCGCCGCCGGCGCGGGCCCCCAGGAGCCCTTCGCGTACGGCAGCGGCCGCTCCGGCAGGTCGAGCACCGGCTGCACGATCCGCCACGACTCCTCCACCAGGTCGAACCTGGCGAACCTGCGCGGATCACCGCTGACGGCGTCGGCCAGCACCCGCTCGTAGGCGGCCTCCATCGGCCCGAGGACCTTGGTGAAGTCGACGCTGACCGGCACCGGACGGGTGTGCTGCTTGCCCGGCTCCTTGGCCAGCAGGTCGAACGTCACCCCGGCGTCCGGCTGGAGCCGGAACCGGATGAGGTTGGGGCCGTCGGGAGCGCCGCGGTTGCCGAACATCGCCACCGGCGGCTCGCGCAGCTCGGCCACGACCTCCAGGTCGGTGGTGGGCAGCGCCTTGCCGGAGCGGATGCACCACGGCACCCCGGCCCAGCGCCAGTTGTCGATGTAGGCGCGCAGGGCGATGTAGGTCTCGGTCGTGGAGTCTGGACGCACGCCGTCGGTGCCGAGGTAGCCGTCGTACTGGCCGCGTACGACGTCGGCCGGGTCGAGGGCCTTGACCGCGCGCAGCACCCGCCACTTCTCGTCGAGCTGGGCCCGCGCGTCGGTGGACGGCGGCGGGTCCATCGCGAGGAGGGCCAGGAGCTGCAGCAGGTGGTTCTGGACCACGTCGCGGACGGTGCCGTTGGCGTCGTAGAAGGAGCCCCGGTCGCGGATGTCGAAGTCTTCGGCCATGGTGATCTGCACGCTGCGCACGTGGGCGCGGTTCCAGATCGGCTCCAGCAGCGTGTTGGCGAAGCGGAACACCATGAGGTCTTCGACCGGCTCCTTGCCCAGGAAGTGGTCGACCCGGCGCAGGTGGTCTTCGTCGAAGTGCTTGAGCAGCTCGGCGTTGAGGCTGCGGGCCGAGGACAGGTCGTGCCCGAAGGGCTTCTCCACCACCAGCCGCGCGTCCCGGTGCAGGCCCGCCCCGGCCAGGCCGTCGGCCACCGGGCAGAACAGCGACGGCGGCACCGCCAGGTAGTGGACGAGGAAGCCCAGGCCCTCGACCTCTTCGCGCAGCCGGGCGAAGACGTCGGGGTCGCGGTAGTCGCCGGACACCAGCCGCAGGTTTCCCGCCAGCTTCTCGAACGCCGCGTCGCGCACGCCGCCGCACGCCTCGCGGGCGTGCTCGCGCAGCCCGTCGAGGTCGAGGTCGGTCTTGGCCACGCCGATGATCGGCAGGTCGAGCCGGCTGTCGGCGGTCAGGTGGTAGAGGGCGGGCAGCAGCAGCTTGCGCGCGAGGTCACCGGTGATCCCGAACAGGACCAGCGCGCCCGCCCGCTCGGTCACGGCCGCCATCTCAGACGCGCCTTCCGCGCAGCTCGCGGTATCGGCGGATGAGCTGCCCGGTGGACGGATCGGGGAACCCGGCAGGCGGCTCGTCGGACGTGAGCGCGGGCGCGAGATCGAGCGCCATCTTCTTGCCCAGCTCGACACCCCACTGGTCGAAGGAGTCGACGCCCCAGACCGTGCCCTCGACGAAGACGACGTGCTCGTAGAGGGCGACGAGCTGGCCCAGCGTGCGGGGGGTGAGCTTGGGCGCGAGGATCGTGGAGGTGGGGCGGTTGCCCGGCATCACCTTGTGCGGCACGATCTCCGGCGCGGTGCCCTCGGCGGCGATCTCGTCGGCGGTCTTGCCGAACGCCAGCGCCGAGGTCTGGGCCAGCAGGTTGGCGGTGAGCTGGTCGTGCATGCCCTCGCGGTCTTCGTGGGGCTCGGCGAAGCCGATGAAGTCGGCCGGCACCAGCCGGGTGCCCTGGTGCAGGAGCTGGTAGAAGGCGTGCTGGCCGTTGGTGCCCGGCTCGCCCCAGAAGATCTCGCCGGTGCCGGTCGTGACGGGGGCGCCGTCGGCGCGCACCGACTTGCCGTTGGACTCCATCGTGAGCTGCTGCAGGTAGGCGGGGAAGCGGTGCAGCCGCTGGCTGTAGGGCAGCACGGCGCGGGTCTCGGCGCCGAAGAAGTCGGTGTACCAGATGCCGAGCAGGGCCATCAGCACCGGCATGTTGGCCTCGAACGGCGCGGCGCGGAAGTGCTCGTCGACGGTGTGGAAGCCGTCGAGCATCTCGCGGAAGCGCTCGGGCCCGATGGCGATCATCAGGGACAGGCCGATGGCGCCGTCGTAGGAGTAGCGGCCGCCCACCCAGTCCCAGAAGCCGAACATGTTGCCGGGGTCGATGCCGAACTCCTCGACCTTGGGCGCGTTGGTGGAGACGGCCACGAAGTGCCGGGAGACGGCCTCCTCGCCGAGCGCCTCGACCAGCCAGCGGCGCGCGACCCTGGCGTTGGTGAGGGTCTCGAGCGTGGTGAAGGTCTTGGAGCTGACCACGAACAGCGTGGTCTCGGGGTCGAGGCCGGCGAGGTTGCCGGTGATGTCGGCCGGGTCGATGTTGGAGACGAACCGGGCGGTGATGCCGGCGTCGGCGTAGTCGCGCAGCGCCTCGTAGGCCATGGCGGGGCCGAGGTCGGAGCCGCCGATGCCGATGTTGACGACGGTCTCGATCGGCCTGCCGGTGGCGCCCCGCCACTCCTTCGACCGCACCTGGTCGGCGAAGGCGCTCATCCGGTCGAGCACGGCGTGCACGTCGGCCACGACGTCCTGGCCGTCGACGACCAGCTCGGCCGCGCGCGGCAGGCGCAGCGCGACGTGCAGGACCGCGCGGTCCTCGCTGACGTTGATGTGCCTGCCGGAGAACATGGCCTCGATCCGCTCGCGCAGCCCGGCCCGCTCGGCCAGCGCCAGCAGCAGATCGACGGTCTCCTGCGTGGCGCGGTGCTTGGAGTAGTCGAGGTAGAGGTCGCCGGCGGTGACCGTCATGCGCCCGGCCCGCCCCGGGTCCTGCGCGAACAGCTCACGCAGATGCCTGCCTGCCAGCTCTTCGTGGTGCTTGCCCAGGGCCGCCCACTCCTGGCTCTGGGTGATGTCGCCGTTCACGCGTCTCCTCCTCGCATCGCCAAACCGATCATGCCTGGTCCCATCGTCCCGTAACCGTGTACCCCACGAGATTGATTCCGCGCATGGCGGAGCGGAGTCTTTAGACGGTCAGTGTCTTTGGACGGTCAGTGTCTTTGGACGGTCAGTGGGATTCGCGGCCCACGTGGTCGCCGCCGGAGCCGATGAGGAAGTCGAGGTCGGCGCCGCGGTCGGCCTGGGTGACATGCTCGACGTAGAGGCGTTCCCAGCCGCGCGCGGGGCGGGCGTGCCCGGTCGTGACCGGCGGCCTGGCGGCCAGCTCGGCGTCCGGGACGTCCACGTCGAGGCGGCGGGCGGCCACGTCGAGCACGATCGGGTCGCCGGTGCGCACCCTGGCCAGGGGCCCGCCGGCCGCGGCCTCCGGGGCGGTGTGCAGGACGACCGTCCCGTACGCGGTGCCGCTCATGCGGGCGTCGCTGACGCGGACCATGTCGCGCACGCCCTTCTCCAGCAGCTTGGCGGGCAGCGGCAGGTTGCCGACCTCCGGCATGCCCGGATAGCCCTTGGGGCCGCAGCCGCGCAGCACCAGCACCGAGGTCTCGTCCACGTCGAGGTCGGGTGAGTCGAGGCGGGCGTGGACGTCCTCGACGCTGTCGAAGACGACGGCCCGGCCGCGGTGACGCAGCAGCTCCGGTGAGGCGGCGGCGGGTTTGATCACCGCGCCGCCGGGGGCGAGGTTGCCGCGCAGCACGGCGATGCCGGCGTCGGGCAGCAGCGGGTCGGAGCGGCGCCGGATCACGTCGCCGTCGTGGATCTCGGCCCCGGCCAGGTGCTCGACCAGCGGCCGGCCGGTGACGGCGATCGCGGTGGGGTCGAGCAGGTCTTCGACCTCCTTGAGCACGGCGGCCAGGCCGCCCGCCCGGTGGAGGTCGTCCATGAGGTGGCGGCCGGCCGGTTGCAGGTCGACCAGCAGCGGCACGCCGGAGCCAGTGCGGTCGAAGTCGTCGAGGGTCAGCTCCACGCCGAGCCGCCCGGCGATGGCCAGCAGGTGCACGACGGCGTTGGTGGAGCCGCCGACGGCGGCCAGGGTGACGATGGCGTTGAGGAACGACCCCCTGGTCATCACGTGGCTGGGGCGGCGGCCCCTGCTGACGAGCTCGACGGCCAGGCGGCCGCTCTCGTGGGCGCGTTCGAGCAGGCGGCTGTCGGGGGCGGGGGTGCCGGCGGTGCCGGGCAGGGTCATGCCGAGCGCCTCGGCCACGCACGCCATGGTGGACGCGGTGCCCATCGTGTTGCAGTGGCCGCGGCTGCGGATCATGGACGACTCCGACTCCAGGAACGCCTCGCGGGAGAGCGTGCCCGCGCGTACCTCCTCGCTGAGGCGCCACACGTCGGTGCCGCAGCCGAGCGGCGCCCCCCTGAAGTGCCCGGTCAGCATCGGCCCGCCGGGCACGACGAGGGCGGGCAGGTCGACGGAGGCGGCGGCCATCAGCAGCGACGGGATGGTCTTGTCGCAGCCGCCGAGCAGCACCGCGCCGTCGACGGGGTTGGCGCGCAGCAGCTCCTCGGCCGCCATGGCGGCCAGGTTGCGCCACAGCATCGCGGTCGGGCGCACGTTGGTCTCGCCGAGGGAGACGACGGGCAGGTTGAGCGGCACGCCACCGGCCGCCCAGACGCCGTTCGCGACGCTCCGGGCCACCTCGTCGAGATGGGAGTTGCAGGGGGTCAGGTCGGAGGCGGTGTTGGCGATCGCGATGTGCGGCCGGTCGCCCTCGAACGCCTCACGCGGCAGCCCGCGCCGCATCCAGGCCCGGTGGATGTAGGAGTTGCGGTCGTTTCCCGAATACCAGCGCGAACTCCTCAGCTCCATGCCCGGCACCTTATCGGCGGCGCGGGGGATTCGGCACGGTCTGTGGAGGAAGCAGCAGGGGCATGGACCACATCGACGCGTACTGGCGGGCGGCGAACTACCTGTCCGTCGGGCAGATCTACCTGCTGGACAACCCCCTGCTCACCGAGCCGCTGCGGCCCGAGCACATCAAGCCGCGCCTGCTCGGGCATTGGGGCACGACTCCCGGACTCAACTTCTGCTTCGCGCACCTCAACCGGGTGATCCGCGAGCGGGACCAGGACATGATCTACGTCGTGGGCCCCGGCCACGGCGGGCCGGCGGCGGTGGCGCACGCGTGGCTGGAGGGGACGTACTCCGAGCGGTACCCGGACGTGTCACAGGACGCGGAGGGCATGCGGCGGCTGTTCCGCCAGTTCTCCTTCCCCGGCGGGATCCCCAGCCACGTGGCCCCCGAGACGCCCGGCTCGATCCACGAGGGCGGCGAGCTGGGGTACGCGCTCGCGCACGCGTACGGCGCCGCCTTCGACAACCCTGACCTGGTCGTGGCCTGCGTCGTGGGCGACGGGGAGGCCGAGACGGGCCCGCTGGCCGCGAGCTGGCACTCCAACAAGTTCCTGGACCGCCGCCGCGACGGGATCGTCCTGCCCATCCTGCACCTGAACGGCTACAAGATCGCCGGTCCGACCGTGCTGGCCAGGATCCCCGAGGCGGAGCTGGTCAAGCTGATGGAGGGCTACGGCCACCGCCCCCTCCTGGTCGGCGCCGACCATGGGGAGATGGCGGGCGCGCTGGACACGGCGTTCGAGGAGATGGCCGCGTACAAGGCGGGCGACGCCGACCGCCTCCCGATGATCGTGCTGCGCACGCCGAAGGGCTGGACGGGCCCCCGCGAGGTGGACGGCAAGCCGGTGGAGGGCACGTGGCGCGCGCACCAGGTGCCGCTGGCCAATGTCCGCGAGAACCCCGCCCACCTGGGCATGTTGGAGGAGTGGATGCGCTCGTACCGGCCGGAGGAGCTGTTCGGCCCGGACGGGCGGCCGGTACGGCCGATCCTGGACACCGTGCCGCGCGGCCCGCGCAGGATGAGCGCCAACCCGCACACCAACGGCGGCGAGCTGCTCGAGCCGCTGCGGCTGCCGGACTTCCGCAGGCTGGCGGTCGAGGTCAAGTCGCCGGCCGAGCAGTCGAGCGAGCCGACGCGGGTGCTGGGCGGGTTCCTGCGCGACGTGATCGCCGCGAACCCGCGCACGTTCCGGCTGATGGGGCCGGACGAGACGGCGTCCAACCGGCTGACGGACGTGTTCGAGGTCACCGACCGGGCCTGGGAGGCCGAGAGGCTGCCCACCGACGAGAACCTCGGGCCCGGCGGCCGGGTCATGGAGGTGCTGAGCGAGCACCTGTGCCAGGGCTGGCTGGAGGGCTACCTGCTGACCGGGCGGCACGGGCTGTTCAACTGCTACGAGGCGTTCATCCACATCGTGGACGCGATGTTCAACCAGCACGCCAAGTGGCTGGAGGCGTCGCAGCGGATCCCGTGGCGGCGGCCGGTCGCGTCGCTGACCTACCTGCTGTCGTCGCACGTGTGGCGGCAGGACCACAACGGCTTCAGCCACCAGGACCCCGGCTTCCTCGACGTGGTGGTCAACAAGAAGGCGTCGGTGGTGCGCGTCTACCTGCCGCCGGACGCCAACACGCTGCTGTCGGTGGCCGACCACTGCCTGCGCTCGCGCGACTACGTCAACGTGATCGTCGCGGGCAAGCAGCCGGTGCTCGACCTGTTCACCATGGACGAGGCCATCGCGCACAACACGCGCGGCCTGGGCATCCTGCCGTGGGCCTCCACCGACCAGGGCGGCGAGCCGGACGTGGTGCTGGCCTGCGCCGGTGACGTGCCCACCCTGGAGACGCTGGCCGCCGCCGCGCTCCTGCGCGAGCACCTGCCCGAGCTGCGGGTACGCGTGGTCAACGTGGTCGACCTCATGCGGCTGCAACCGCCGTCGGAACACCCGCACGGCATGCCGGACGCCGAGTTCGACGCCCTGTTCACCACCGACAAACCGGTCATCTTCAACTTCCACGGCTACCCCTCGCTCATCCACCACCTCGCCTACCGCCGCCACGCCCACGCCAACCTGCACGTACGCGGCTACAAGGAGGAGGGCACCACGACGACGCCGTTCGACATGTGCATGCTCAACGACATCGACCGCTACCACCTGGTGCTCGACGTGATCGACCGGGTGCCCGGCCTCGGCGCCACGCAGGCCCACCTGCGTCAGCGCATGAGCGACCGGCGGCTGCGGGCGCGCGCCTACACGCGCGAGCACGGCGAGGACCCGGCGGAGATCAGGTCGTGGACGTGGCCGGGCGCATCCTCGTCCTGAACACCGGCTCCTCGTCCATCAAGTACGAGCTGGTGGACGTGCGGACCGGCGAGCGCCCGGCCAGGGGCCTGGTCGAGCGCATCGGCGAGCGGCGCGGACGACTGACGCACCACGCCGGCGCCGCCCCCGCGTACGTGCGGACGCGGCCCTTCCCCGGCCACGGCGAGGGCCTGGCGGCGATGATGGAGGCGTTCGCGGCGGCCGGGCCTGAACTGGACCCCGTCGCGGTCGGGCACCGGGTCGTGCACGGCGGCACCCGCTTCGCCACGGCCGTGCTGGTCGACGACGAGGTGATCGCCGCCATCGAGGCGCTGGCCCCGCTCGCGCCGCTGCACAACCCGGTCAACCTCGCCGGGATCCGGGTCGCGCGGGCGGCGTTCCCGTCGGTGCCGCAGGTGGCGGTGTTCGACACGGCGTTCCAGCTCGCGATGCCCGAGGAGGCGTACACGTACGCGGTGCCCCGTGACTGGCGCGAGCGGCTGGGCGTGCGGCGCTTCGGCTTCCACGGCACCTCCTGCGCGTACGTCTCGCGCCGCGCGGCCGTCCTGCTCGGCCGCGACCTGGCCGACCTCAACCTGATCGTGCTGCACCTGGGCAACGGGGCCAGCGCCACCGCGATCTCCGGCGGGCGCAGCGCCGACACCTCCATGGGCCTGACGCCGCTGGAGGGGCTGGTCATGGGCACCCGTTCCGGAGACGTGGACCCCGCGCTGCCGGGCTACCTGGCCCGCGTGGCGGGGCTGGACGCGGAGCGGGTGGAGGAGGCGCTCGGCCATGAGGGCGGGCTGCTGGCGCTCGCGGGCACCGGCGACATGCGCGAGGTGCGCGCCCGCGACGACGCCGGGGCGCGGCTGGCCCTGGCGGTCTACACGCGGCGCATCCGCAAGTACGTCGGCGCGTACTACGCGCTGCTGGGGCGGGTGGACGCGATCGTGTTCACCGGCGGGGTGGGCGAGCACGACGCCGCCACCCGCGCCGAGTCCCTGGCCGGGCTGGAGCGGCTGGGCGTCGTGGTGGATCCGGGGCGCAACCTCGCTGACTCCGTACGGGAGCGGGCGGTGTCGCCGGAGGGGGCCGAGGTGGCGGTGCTCGTCGTCCCCACGGACGAGGAGTGGGAGATCGCCCGGCAGGCGCTCGCGCTGATCGGCGACGGCGCCGACGGACCGTGAGACGCCGCGACCTCGTCACGCTGGACGGGACCGAAGGGACCGTCAGGTCTGTGCGGGGCCGGTCCGCACCGGGGCGAGGCGGGCCGCCAGCTCGCACCACACCACCTTGCCGCCGTCACCCGGTGAGATGCCCCAGCCGGTGCACAGCAGCCCCACGACGTGCAGCCCCCAGCCGCTCGCCGGGCCCGGCTCGCGCGCCTCGGGCAGCCGGTCGCCCGCGTCGCCCACCTCGACCCGCACGTGCGAGGCGCTGCCCCGCACCCGCAGCGTGGGCGGGCCGTCGCCGTGCACGAGCGCGTTGGTCACCAGCTCCGACACCACGAGCAGGACGTCGTCGTGACGCCCCTGGAAACCGCACGCGCGCAGGGCCTCGCGGGCCAGGCGGCGGGCCTCCGTGATGCTGGCCATCTCCTCCGGCAAACGGATGTCCACCTGGTACGTCTCGGCCTCCTCACTCACCGCGCCGCCGGCCCGTCCAGTCGGGAGGAACTCACCGGCAGCCCGGCGCCCCCGGCGGCCACCGTCCGCGCGGCCGTCCGCGCCACGCCGTCACGGCGGGGCGCCACGCCGGCGGCCTCGGTGGCCGTGATCGAGGGGGCGGTGGGCATGGTCGGGTCCTTCGGCGTCGCCTGCTCTGGTGCGTACGGGCTGCCGCCGGGCGTACGCGGGGCGCGGGCCGGGACCCCGGGGGTGCGGGGCCGTGGTCCACGCCTGACAGCAGTCTCCCACGCCCGCCCGTCCTCCCGCAGTCACCCCCCGCGACCACCCGCCCGGGGTGCACACCACCTGCATCCAAAGAGCCGGTAAACGGGACGGAAGCCTTTGGGGTAAGGAATTGGTAGGGTTGTCCGGAAATATGCGGCTCTGAACAGGTGGGATTAGGTGGAGGTCGAACAAACAGCGCTACCGGGGATCGGACTGCGGCATGACTTCACCACCCGCAAAGGCCAGCGGGTAGGCGTCATCTCCCACCGCACCGGACGCCGGGATCTCGTCATCTACGACAAGGAAGACCCCGACGCCGTCTGCCACATGGTCAAGCTCAACGACGAGGAGGCCGACGCCCTGGCGGAGCTGCTGGGCGCCCCCCGCATCGTGGCCCGGCTCAACCAGCTTCACCAGCAGGTCGAGGGCCTGGTCAGCGTGCAGCTCCCCATCCCGGCCGACTCCCCCTACGCGGACCGCCCCATGGGGGACGCCCGCGTGCGGACCCGTACGAGCGCCTCCATCGTCGCCATCGTCCGGGCCGGACAGGTGTTCGCCAGCCCCGGGCCGGGCTTCGTCTTCTCCGTCGGGGACGTCGTGGTGGTCGTCGGCAGCGAGGACAGCACGTCCGAGGTCGCCGGCATCCTGGCGAACGGATAGGGCCGCGGGTGCACGAAACCGCGGTCATCTTTCTGGAGTTCGGCGCTGTCCTTCTGGGTCTCGGGATCCTCGGCGCGCTCGCGCTGCGCGTCGGGATCTCCCCCATCCCGCTCTACCTGATCGCCGGGCTGGCGTTCGGGACCGGCGGCGTGCTGCCGCTGGCCACGAGCGAGGAGTTCATCTCGGTCGGCGCGGAGCTGGGCGTGGTCCTGCTGCTGCTCACGCTCGGCCTCGAGTACAACGCCGACGAGCTGGTCACCAGCCTCACCAGCAACGCCCGGGCGGGCCTCGTCGACCTGGTGCTCAACGCCGCCCCCGGCGCGATCTGCGCGTTGCTGCTGGGCTGGGGTCCGGTCGCGGCCGTGGCCATGGCGGGCGTCACCTACGCCACCTCCTCCGGCATCACCGCCAAGGTGCTGTCGGACCTGGGGTGGATCGGTAACCGGGAGACGCCCACCGTGCTGTCGCTGCTGGTGTTCGAGGACCTCACGATGGCGATCTACCTGCCGGTCCTGACCACCATGCTGGCCGGGCTGAGCCTGCTCAGCGGGGCGATGGCGGTGGGCATCGCGCTGCTGACCGTGAGCGTGGTGCTGGTCGTGGCGCTGCGGTTCGGACGCTTCATCGAGGCGTTCGTCTCCAGCCCCAACTCCGAGGTGCTGCTGCTCAAGGTCGTCGGCCTGGCCCTGCTGGTGGCCGGGCTGGCCCAGCAGCTCCAGGTCTCGGCGGCCGTCGGCGCGTTCCTGGTGGGCATCGCCCTGTCGGGCGAGCTGGCCGAGGACGCGCAGTCGCTGCTCGCGCCGCTGCGCGACCTGTTCGCGGCGGTGTTCTTCGTCTTCTTCGGCCTCCAGACCGATCCGGCGAAGATCCTGCCGGTGGCCGGGCTGGCCGCGCTGCTGGCCCTGGTCAGCATGATCACCAAGCTCCTGACCGGCGCGTACGCCGCCAGGCGGGCGGGCATCGCCAAGGCCGGCCAGGCGCGGGCGGGCATCGCGCTGATCCCGCGCGGCGAGTTCAACATCGTCATCGCCGGGCTGGCGGTGGGCGCGGGCGTGCACCCCGACCTGGGCGCCCTGGCCGCCGCGTACGTGCTCATCCTGGCGGCGTTCGGCCCCCTGGCGGCCAAGCTCGTGCAGCCGCTCATCACCGCCATCGCCAAACGCGCCTAGCACCGTCCGTCGCATCCGCTAGTTTGTTCGCATGGCAGAGCGAAGGAACGGCGTCCCCATGCCGCCCACGGAGAAGACGATCACGTCCGCCGACTGGGACAGCCTGGAGATCTCCGGTGAGCGCCATCACCGCGTGCTGTTCCAGGACGTCGACATGACCGAGCTGATCGACCGCGGCTCGTCGTTCGAGGAGTGCCAGTTCAGGAACGTGCGCTTCAACGTGTCGGAGCACGACGACGCGCAGTTCCTCAACTGCGCGTTCTCGCGCTGCTCGTTCTTCGACGCCACGTTCAGGGGCTGCAAGCTGACGGGCAGCGGGTTCGACGGGTGCACGTTCGGGCTGCTGAAGGTGGAGGGCGGCGACTGGTCCTACGTCGGGCTGCCCGGCGCCGACCTGCGCGGCAGCTCCTTCGTCGGGGTGCGGCTGCGCGAGGCCGACCTGAGCGGGGCCCGGCTGGAGCGCGCCGAGCTGCGGCGGGCCGATCTGTCGGGGGCGTGGCTGCGCGGGGCCGACCTGTCGAAGTGCGACCTGCGGGGCAGCGATCTGAGCACGTTCGACCCGCACGAGGCCACGCTCACGGGCGCGGTCATCGACCCCTTCCAGGCGACCGTCGTGGCGGGCGCGCTCGGGTTCGACGTGCGGAGCTGACGCGCACGCCCGGCGAGCGGTGCCTGACCCGCCGCCGATCCACGCGAGGATGTCGGTGTGCGAAACGCCGAACTCACCCCGGCCGAGCAGGCCCTCGCCGCCGCCGTCCCCCGCGGGCAGGAGGTCGACCTGAGCACCGCCGGGTCCGGCCGATCCGTGCGCGCGGAGGTGCTGGCCGGGCTGCTGCTCGGCGAGTACGCCGACCCCGCCGACAAACCGGCCCTGCGCCTGACCGGGGCGCGGATCACGGGGCTGCTGCACCTGGCGTTCGGGGAGATCGACTTCCCGGTCACGTTCCGGCGCTGCGCCTTCGACGAGGCCCCCGACCTCTACCAGGCCCGCACCCGCTTCCTCAGCTTCGACGGCTCCGAGCTGCCCGGCCTGGTCGCCTCCAACCTCCAGGTCGAGGGCAACCTGCGGCTGACCGGCTGCCACGTCACCGGCGAGCTGCGCCTGCCCGGAGCCCGGATCAACGGCACCCTCACCATGAACGGCGCCCGCCTCGACCACCCGGGCGGCGCGGCCGTCAACGCCGAGCGCCTCGACGTGGGCGGCGACCTGCGGGCCCACGACGGGTTCGCGTGCGACGGCGAGCTGATCCTCACCGCGGCCCGGGTCGGCGCGGCATTGAACCTCGACGGCGCCCGGCTGCGGGCCCCCGGCGGGCTGGCGTTCGGCGGCTCGAACCTGGTCGTCCAGGTGGGCCTGTTCGCCCGGGACATGGAGGTGGACGGCGAGGTCAACCTGCGTTTCGCCCGGATCGGCGGGCCGCTCACGCTGCGCGGCTCGCGCCTGCGCAACCCCGGCGGCCTGGCCGTGCACGGCGGCGGGCTGAACGCCGAGAGCGGCCTGTTCATGGCGCGGGCCGAGACCGAGGGCGTCGTCTGGCTGGAGGCCGCCGCCATCGGCCGCACGCTGAGCCTCGACGGCGCGCGCCTGCGCAACCCGGACGGCCTGGTGCTGGCGGGTGACGGCCTGGTCGTGGACGGCGCGCTGCGGGGCCGCAAGGGGCTGTCGGCGGTTGGCGAGATCAGCCTCGTGGACGCGTCCGTCTCGGGGGGCGTGTTCTTCGAGGGCGCAGAACTGGTCAACCCGGGCCGCGCGGTGCTGAGGGCCACCGGCATCACGGTCGGCAAGGTGCTCAACCTGTGCGACGGATTCTCGGCGCGGGGCCGCGTCGGGCTCACGAACGCGCACGTCGGCAGCCGTCTGTGCGTCGACGACGCCACGCTGGAGTCGCCCGGCGGCGAGGCGCTCGTGTGCCGCCGGGTGGAGACGCGGGAGCTGGCGATGCGGACCGCCCGGCCGATCCTGGGCACGGTCGAGCTGCGGCACGCGCGCATCGGGGTGCTGCGCGACGACCCCGCGGTGTGGCCGGGCGAGCTGCGCATGGACGGCCTGTCGTACGAGGTGCTGGAGCCCAGGCTGCCGGCCGCGGAACGCCTCGGCTGGCTGCGCCGCGACCCCGACGGCTACCTGCCGAACGCCTACGAGCAGCTCGCCGAGATGTACCGGCGGCAGGGCGATGACGCCGACGCCCGTGACACGCTCCTGGCCGGCCAGCGGCAGCGGCGCGCCACCCTCCCCTGGAACGCCCGGTTATGGGGCCGCCTCCAGGACGTCACCGTCGGGTACGGCTTCCGCCCGCTCCGCGCGGCCGGCTGGCTGCTGGCGCTGCTGGCCGTGGGCACGGTGGTGTTCGGGCTGGACGAGCCGCCGCCGCTCAAGCGGGGCGAGGCGCCGGAGTTCAACCCGCTGGTCTACACCCTCGACCTGCTGCTGCCGATCATCGACTTCGGGCAGGAGAAGGCGTTCAACCCGGGCGGGGGGACGCAGTGGCTGGCGTACGGGCTGATCGCGGCGGGCTGGGTGCTGGCCACGACGATCGCCGCCGGCCTGACCCGCACCCTCCGCCGCGCCTGACCAGCCCCTCCCGCCGAAGACCGCACCTGGCGGGGCCCTCCCGCCGAAGATCGCACGTGGCCGGGCCGCGTCAGGCGGAGACCGCGCGCAGTGCGCCGGGGCGGCAGCCGATGAGCCGGTCGAGCGCCCCCGCCGTGGCGGTGTCGGCGGGCAGATAGACCATGATCCGCTGGTCGCCCGCCGACAGGTCGAGCGCCTCCCTGGCCAGCCGCAGCTCGCCGGCCCGCGGATGCGCCATGCGCTGCACGGGCTCCAGGCGCGGCGGCACGGGCGGCCCCGCCAGGCGCGAGGTGAACGCCGCGCCGACGGCGAACGACAGCTCCTCGATCAGCTCGACCGCGTACGGGTCGTCGGCGCCGGCCTCGTAGTTGAGCGCGGCGGCCTGCTCGTCGGCCACCTTGTCCCAGTCGGGGAAGGCGATCCCGGCCCGCGGGTCGGCGAAGACGTAGCGGATCAGGCTGGGCGCCTCACCGTCGAGCAGCCCGATGGGCCCGGCGAGCCGTTCGAACCCCATCGTGTGCGCCAGCACCTCCCCCAGCCGGTTGACCACCACGGCGGGCGTGGGCTCCAGCCGGTCGAGCAGCATCCGTACGGTGGGCCGCACGGTGCGGGCGGGCGCCAGCCCGCCGTTCGGGCACAGGGCGATGCTGCCGCTGGTCAGCTTGGCCAGGTGCCGCAGGTGCAGGCGCTCTTCCGGGGCCAGGCGCAGGGCGTCGGCGAGCGAGACGAGCACCTGGACGGACGGGTTGCGGTCGCGCCCCTGCTCCAGCCGGGTCAGGTATTCGACGCTCACCCCGGCCACGGTGGCCAGCTCCGACCTGCGCAGCCCCGGGGTGCGCCGCCGGCCGCTGCCGGGCAGGCCGAGTTCGTCGGGCTTGAGCGCCTCGCGACGGGCGCGCAGGAAGGCTCCGAGGTCGTTGTCGCTCATCCCCCAGAGTGTACGAGGCCGCGGTCCGCTTATCGTGGCCCTGCCACGGCCAGTCTGGGCACGGCCTTCCTTCGCGGGCCGCGGCACGGCAGGTTGGTGCCCATGACGAACACGAGATCGATGATCACCACGGGCGGCATCCACCAAGGCGGGCGCGAGGCCGGGCTCGTCCTCCCCGGCCGGGCGTGAGGGGGGCCGATGCGTTATCGCCTGCTGGGCCGTACCGGGCTGAGGGTCTCCGAGCTGTTCCTCGGCGCGATGAGCTACCAAGAGGCGTCGCCGCAGGTGCGGCGCATCTTCGACACGTACGCGGACGCCGGGGGCAACGTCGTCGACACCGCCTCCATGTACGGCGAGAGCGAGAGCGTCGTCGGCGAGCTGCTCCAGGGCCGCCGCGACCGTTTCGTCCTGGCCACGAAGTACACCGCCACCCGTGACCGCACCGACCTGAACGCGGCCGGCAACCATCGCAAGAACCTTGTCCTGTCGCTGGAGCAGAGCCTGCGGCGGCTGCGTACCGACTACGTCGACCTGCTGTGGGTGCACGTCTGGGACCGGCACACCCCGATCGAGGAGACGATGCGGGCGCTGGACGACGTGGTCCGCTCGGGGAAGGTGCTCTACGTGGGCATCTCCGACGCGCCGGCGTGGGTGGTCAGCCGGGCCTGCACGCTGGCCGAGTGGCGCGGGTGGACGCCGTTCGCGGGGTTGCAGGTGCCCTACAACCTGCTGTGGCGCGACGTGGAGCGGGAGCTGCTGCCGATGGCGCGGGCCTACGGGCTGAGCGTGGCGGCGTGGAGGGTGCTCGCGCAGGGCGTGCTGTCCGGACGGTACGCCGCGCCCGGGGCCGCGGCGTCCCGCGTACGCCCCGAGTCGATCAGCGAGCGGGACCGGGCCGGGGTGCGGGCCGTGCTGGAGGTGGCCGGGGAGCTGGGCGTGACGGCCGCGCAGGTGGCCGTCGCGTGGGCGGTGCACCGCGGCGTGCACCCGATCCTCGGTACGAACACCGCCGAGCAGCTCAAGGACGTCCTGGGCGCGTCGGAGGTGCGGCTGCCCGGCGAGGCGGTGCGCCGGCTGGAGTCGGCGGTGGAGTTCGAGCTGGGCTTCCCCGGTGATTTCATCGGCGAGGTGGACTGCAGCCCGGACATCTACGGCGACGACCTCCCGCTCCTGGACGGCCGCTGACCCACCCTGCCGGGCTGGTCAGCAGAGGGCCGTGGCGGTCTGCCACAGGCCGGGCAGCGCCGCCAGGACCCGGTCTCCGCGGCGCCGCCGGTCGGCGAACGTGGCGGCCCCGAGGTCGGCCAGCAGCTCGCGCAGCCCCTCCTCGTAGCCGCCCTGGCCCGCCGCCGCCCGTTTGGCCAGGCACCGGGCGTAGGTGGCCACCAGCCAGAAGATCGCCTCCCGGTGCAGCCCTCGGTCGATCAGCTCCCGTGAGCCGTCGATGGCGGCCGGGCGGGCCGCGGGGCTGATGTCGGAGTCGAAGCGGTAGGCGGGCACGCGTACCGAGGCGGTGGCGTCGAACACCTTCTCCAGCACGGCCAGGTGCCCCGCCACCCGGGCGGGGCTCAGCTCGGCGCAGCCGAGCAGGTCGAGCAGGCCCTCGTAGAACTCCAGCCGCCCGTGCTCGGCGAGCAGCTCGCGCACGGCCGCGTACCGGCGGCGGACGGTGGGGTTGCGCAGCCCGGCCACCAGCAGCACGTGGGCGGTGACCCCCGTGCCGAACAGCCACGCGGTGACCTGGTCGGGCAGCGGCGCGGACTCGTCCATGCCGTTGATCCACCCCCGTACGCGGTCCATGGCGTCGGTGCAGCGGGCCAGGATCCAGGGGCGTTCGGCGAAGTCGCGGGCCACCACGCGCTGGAGCTCGGTCAGCCGCCCTGACGGGTCGGCCAGCACGCACGGCAGGTGGAAGCTGCCGGCCAGGTGGTAGTCACTCAGGACGTCGTGGGTCGAGCCGGGCTCCGCCATGGAGGAGACCTCCAGCAACACCCCTTTATATCGAAATTTCCCTATATGCCCGATGCGAGCGGCCGGATCCGTGACCAGCATGACGTCCACGTCGGAGGTCGGAGCCAGTTCGTCGCCCGCACCGGCCCACAGCGCCGACCCGGTCAGGAACGCGCCGACGAAGCCGGGCAGCGCGGCGCCCTCCTCCAGCACCCACTGCCGGGCCACCCTCCTGGCCTGCTCGATCAGCATCCGCTTCCTCCCGATCGGGCGGCGCTCCCCTCGGCCGCCGGGCGCGGGTGTCGCGGCGGGGAATGCCACGACGGCCCTCGACAGGCGCAGCGTCCCGGACGCGTCCGCAGACATGCCGCCATCCTTACACACACTTCACCGGGTCCCCGAGGTTCGAAACACGTGTGCGCGGGCAGCGGATCCGGATGGACATCGCCCCGAGCACCGGCCCGGACCTGGAACGCGCGGTCCGCCGGGAGCTGGCGGACGCGGGTTTCATGGTCGAGCCGTCGCCGCTGTCCACCGACGGCGGGCTCGAAGTCTGGCACGACCCCGCACGCGGGGTGGTCGTCACCTGGGGCAGCCCGGCCGAGCAACTCGTCGAGCGCTCCACCATCAGGGCCGCGGTCCAGCTCGCGTTACGTACCGTGCTGGCCGCCGCCGGTCACCAGGTCAAGGAGGACCTCAACGGCCAGGAGCTGATCGTCATGTCCTGACACCGCGCAGGGGACGGCCCACCTCGTGCAGGTGGCGCAGCGCCAGCCCCCACGACTCCAGCAGCCCGCATTCGGCGTACTCGACGCCGAGCGAGGCGCAGTACTCGCGCACGATGGGCCGTGCCCTGCGCAGGTTCGCGGTGGGCATGCTCGGGAACAGGTGGTGCTCGATCTGGTAGTTCAGGCCGCCGAGCGCGATGGTGACCAGGCGCCCGCCGCTGACGTTGCGGGAGGTCAGCACCTGCTTGCGGAGGAAGTCCAGCTCGTCGTCCGCGGTGAGCACGGGCATGCCCTTGTGGTTGGGCGCGAAGGTGCACCCGAGGTAGACGCCGTAGCACACCTGGTGCACGACCAGGAAGAGCAGCGCCTTGGGCAGCGGCAGCACCAGGAACACCGCCCCCGCGTACGCCAGCACGTGCGTCCCCAGCAGCAGCCCCTCGACCCACCGGTTCTTGAGCGAGGGCCGCCGCAGCGCGCGGAAGCTCGACACCTTCAGGTTCACGCCTTCGAGCGTCAGCAGGGGGAAGAACAGGAACGCCTGCCAGCGCCCGATGAGCCGGGGCAGCCCGCGGCTGGCCTCGGCCTGGCGGCGTGACCAGATGAGGATGTCGGGTGAGACGTCGGGGTCGTGGTCCTCGTGGTTGGGGTTGGCGTGGTGGCGGGTGTGCTTGTCCATCCACCAGCCGTAGCTGAGCCCGACGGCCAGGTTGCCGACGAGCAGCCCGGCGATCCTGGCGACCCGCCGCGAACGGGAGATCTGCCCGTGCGCCAGGTCGTGGGCCAGCAGCGTGACCTGCGCGAAGGCCACCGCGAGCAGCACCGCGACCGGTATCTGCCACCAGGAGTCGCCCACCGCGGCGAACACCGCCCAGGTGCCCGCGAACAGCGCGGCCACCAGGCCGATCCTGACCGCGTAGTAGCCGGGCCGCCGGTCGAGCAGCCCCGCCTGGGCGATGCGCCGCGACAGCGCCGCGAAGTCGCTCCCCCTCTGCGCCGTGGGGCGGGAGGTCTCTGTCACAGTCACATTCGTCTCCGATGCCGAGGAGTGGTCGATCGCTCCTCAGCATCGCGAGAACCGGTGTCCGGGCGGACCCCCGCTGTCACCCGTCATCGTGGTAGTGCCCACCCCACCCTTGGGGGCGCCCCCGCCGCCTGGGGATCGGGCTGCCCACCGCACTCAGCGTGGCACTGGACGAACCTCACCAGGTGGGGAATGGCGGACGACGGGGGCGCGGCTCTAGGTGAGCTGTAACTCGGGGGGCGCGGGTTTCGTGAGGTCGGCGTCGCCGTACACGTGCAGGTCGGAACGGAAGGCCGCCAGGTACGCCCGCGGGTCGCGGAAGGTCGCGACCAGCGAGTCGCCGTAGTCGATGAGCTGCCGGTGGGCGTGCCCGCGAGGCTCGTAGCGGGCCTGCAGCAGCCGGTCGAGCAGCTCGGGGTCGCCCGCGGCGGCGCAGATGACGTCGGCCAGGATCTCGGCGTCGCGCAGCGTGTAGCTCATGCCCATGCCGGTCATCGGATGGCAGGCGAACGCGGCCGAGCCGAGCAGCGCGGCGTTGCCCCGGTGGTACGCCTCCACCCGCAGCGACGACACCTTGATCGGCTGCCAGGCGGCGGCCTGGAGGGAGTTGAAGGCGTCGGAGCTGTCGGTCACGAACTTCTTCAGCTCGTCCAGCAGCGCCGGGATGCCGTCCTGGAAGATCTCCTTGTCGTCCTCAGGGGGCAGGCCGACGAACACCCTGGCCTGGTCCCTGTCGAGCGGATAGAGGTAGGCGAACCAGCCTTCCGAGCTGAAGTACAGCCGGTTGAGCTGGGCGACGCTGGCGCTCAGCGGCACGGTGGCCACCCGCATCTGCAGCCGCTCGTACGGCGTCGTGCGCTGTTCGATGCCGAGCGCCCGGCGGATCGCGGACTTGGTGCCGTCGGCGCCGATCACGACGCCGGCCCGCAGCCGCCGCCCGTCGGCGAGCGTCAGCTCCTCCACCTGCCCGTCACCCATGGTGATGTCGTCGATGGCGGCGTCGAACCAGAACTCGACGCTCTCCATCGCGCAGGAGGTGTAGATGAGCTCGACCAGCTCCCGGTAGGGGCGGATGAGGAACCCGCCGTCGGGGAAGCGGCACTCCTGGATGGGGTCGCCGTCGTGGTAGTAGCGGACGGTGTCGCGCCAGAGGCCATGGCGTCCGACGAGGTCCGCCAGTCCGTGCCGGGCCAGCACCCGCAGGCCCGGGGGCTTGAGGAAGTCGGCGCCGGCGCTGGGGACTGAGGGTCCCTGCTCGATGACGACGACGTGCCGGCCACGGCGGCCCAGGAGCAGGGCCAGGAAGCAGCCGCCGAGCCCGGCGCCGACGATGGCTACGTCGCACGATGTGGTTGCCATGACGAGAGCCCTTCTGAATGGTTGAACTAGTTCGAGGGCCCGCGGGTGCCGGCGAGCGGGCCGGGTTCGGCCGCCCGCTGTCGCGGGACCGGGTCCATGGAGGCGCCCGTGCGGGAGTCCGTGCGGGAGTCCATGGGGGTGTCTGCGGGGGGTGTGCGGGTCTCGACTGGCAGCAGCGCGTCGGCCTCGGCCGCCACGGTGGCGAGGGTCATGCGCAGTTCCAGCAGCATCCGGCGCGGCACCTTGATCATGACGTCACCCGGGTCCGGCCGCATCCGGGTGATCTTGGTCAGGGCCAGGGCTCCGATCAGCACGGAGATGGCCACGCACATCGCGAGCGCGCCGGCCAGGCCCGCGAAGGGCCCGGTCATGAACGGGTGGTCGATCACGACCGACACGACGGCGACGCCGACGGCCCCGCCGACCATGCGGGCCATGGTGGCCGCGCCGACGGCGGAGGCGTACTGGTGGGGGCGGGCGGACAGGGTGGTGGCGACGGAGGTGCCGGGCGCGAGCGCGCCGACCCCGACGCCGACCACGACGCTGGCGATCAGGCCCCAGACGGTGGGCCCGGCCTGCATCAGGACGAGCACGCAGGCGCCGCCGCACAGCAGCGACCCGGCGTAGATCAGTCCGTACGCGCCAATGCGTTTGACGGCGCGCCCGGCCAGATAGCTGGTGACGACCATGGCCACCGAGGTCGGGGTCAGCCACATGGCCACTTCGAGCATGGGGTAGCCCAGGTGCAGCAGGTAGAGAGGCTGCACGGTCAGCAGCCCGTACGACAGCGCGCCGAAGCCCCAGGTGGCCATCCAGCCCCAGACGAACCTGGGGCGCCGCCACAGGGCCAGGTCGATGGCGGGCAGGCGGTGGTGCCTGGCCTGCGCGAGCGCGCCGCCGAGCAGGGCCAGCGCGGCCAGTGCCAGCCACACCACGTCCATGCCCCAGGCCATCGCCTTGGAGATGGCCAGGACGATCACGGCGATCCCGGCGGCCAGCAGCCACGCGCCGAGGACGTCGGGCACGCCCTTGGCGGTGCTGCGCTTGCCCGGCGGGAGCGCGAAGCAGGCGATCAGGAGGGCGACGCCGATGACGACGTCGGGGACGAACAGCGAGCGCCAGCCGACGGTGGCGGCCAGCCAGCCGCCGCCCGCCTGCATGAGCAGGCAGCCCAGCCCGGAGGCGGAGCTCCACATCGCGATCGCGCCGCGTCGTTGCGACTCGGGCAGCTCCCCGAGCAGCAGCCCGAGGCTGGCCGGGATGATCGCCGCGGCCCCCGCACCCTGGACGGCCCGCGCGGCCAGCACCCACGACCACGAGTCCACGGTGACGGTGGCGATCGCGCCCAGCACGAACACCACGAGCCCGACGGCCAGCACCCGGCGGCGGCCGAACAGGTCGGCCCAGCGGCCGGCGGTGGCCAGCAGCGCCGCGATCGGGATGAACGCCGCGCTGGTCAGCCAGACCAGGTCGCCCAGCGGCATCCCGGTGCCGGCGGACGTGTAGCGCAAGACTCCGACTGCCAGGGTGGTGGCCGTGGTGTCGGCCATCACCGTGAACATGACACCCGCACCGACGAGGCGCAGCATCACTCCGTGACGCCGGTCGGCGCCGGTCGTGCCCGTCGTCCTGGCGGCGGCTGGTGACGAACGCACGTGGTTCCCTCCTATGGAAGCGTCGGTCGGTCTCCGCCGGGGGCACACCCCGGCTGGGCGAGCGGCGGAGCCGGACGTCGGTTTTCAGCGGTTCTGGTGGTTCAGGCGGTTCAGGTGGCTCTTCCGGTGCTTCCGGCGGCTTTCCGGTGCTTCCGGCGGCTTTTCGGCTGAGGTCAGGCGCCGTAGCGGCCGGGCGAGAGCAGTCCGTCCGGGTCGAGCGCCGTCTTGAGCCGGTGCAGCATGCCGAGACCGGCGGTGCTGGTCTCGGACCAGACGTCGGCGGCGGCGTGATCGATGTCGGAGCGGTAGATGGCGCAGCCGTGCCCGCGCAGCACGCAGTTGCCGTCGTTGCGGAGCTGGTGCGCCCGGTAGGCCGCGTCGGGCGCGGCACGGTCGAAGAAGATCTGGATGACGCCGTTGGCCAGGTGGTCGCCGACGAGGTTCCACTCGACCATGAGGGCGGTGGTGTGCGCGTCGACCGAGGTCTGCAGGGCGGCCAGGATGTGCTCGGTCCTGCGTGCGTGCATGGGCATCAGCGGCAGCAGCACGAGGAAGCCCATCGCGCCCTCGTCGATCTGGTCGCACGAGGTCACGCCGAGCGCGTTGTGGATGCCGCGGCAGGTGGGGATGCCCTGCGCCATCAGCGCCCGCGGGTAGAGCGGGTCGTCGGCGCGCACCTCGGCCGCGTCCAGGACGCGCACCGCCTCGGCGCCCTCGACCTCGACGAGCGCCTTGCGCAGCAGCCCTTCGGCCAGCTCGACCGTGGCGTCGCTGCCCATGAGCGGACCGAGCACGGTGAACAGCGACGGGTCGGCCCCGTGGGGCAGCGTCCAGTCGCCGTGCTCCGGCACGAGCGACAGCTCGCGCACGCGCATCAGCCCGGTGGCCGGGTTGCCGTCGCGCAGGAAGCGGGAGACCGCGCCGAGCGCCACCCCGGCCTGGTCGCGCGGCAGCCGGCCGTGCACGAGCCCGATCGTGCTCGGGCGCGGCACCAGCGAGACGGCCATGGCGGTGACGATGCCCAGGTTGTGCTGGACGAACGCCTGCGTCAGGTCGGGCCCGGCGACCCGGCCGTGGTAGCGGCCCGCGGGGTCGAGCCCGCCGGTGGTGACCACGCTGCCGTCGGCCAGCACGGCCTCGATCCCGGCCACGTCGTGCACGCGGGAGCGGATGCAGCCGTCGCCGCGCTCCAGCGCGTTGCCGATGACGGAGGTGTCGGCGCACGAGGCGGTGACGTTGAGCATCCACGGGGTGTCGCGCAGCACGGCGGCGAGCTGCCGCTGCGTGACTCCGGGCTCGATCACCGCGAAGCCGGCCTCCAGGTCGAGGCTGCGCACCCGGTTCATGCCGCCGAGGTCGACGACCAGGTTGTCGTCGGTGACCGGCATGGCCGAACCCATGCCCCAGTTCCTGCCGGTGCTGATCGGGTAGAGGCGGCGCTTGTCGGCCGTTGCCTGCCGTACGAGCGCGCGTACCTCGTCGAGGGTGCGCGGCGTCTCGATGCCCGACACGGTGCGCGGCTGGTGGCCCCCGACGTCACGCGACCGCAGGTCCAGTCGCGACAGTCCTTGCATGACTCTCCTCAGAGGTGAGATTCGCTCTTCCGGCCCTCTCGGACGGGGGCCGCTGGGGGCACACGTCAGGCGGTGTGCTGGAGCAGGTCGTCGATGGAGCCGATGGCCTGGTTGGACATCTCCCTGATGCCGAGCAGCCGCCGCTCGACGAACACGTCGGCGTTCGGGTCGGCGGGCAGGTCGGAGAGGTCGGGCTGGGGGGCGGTGCCGGAGAAGCTGTCGGAGAAGGTGCCCGACAGGGTGTCGGGGAAGTCGAGCGTGCCGCGGGGCGCGGCCTGGGCGGGGATCTCGTGCGGGCCGTACGGGTGACGCCGGGCGTGGCCTGTGTTCTCGTGCCTGGCGCGGCTGGGCAGGTGCGGGGGGGTACGCATGACGGGAGCTCTCCTACCGGACTCGTGTGGGGTTTTCCGGGTGACCGCTCGCCGTTGAGCGGATCGGGATCAGCGCGCGTCCTCCTGGAGGCCGGTGCGCCCGGCCCGTGGAGTGACGACCGCGGGGATCGCCCGCGGCACGCCGTGGTTGATGACGCTCGCGGCGATGCGGCGCTCCGCCAGGCTCAGGTGGGGACGGCCGGCGCCGGGTGAGACCGGCCGCGCGGTGGCCGAGCCTCGGATCATGGAGCTGGCGTGCACCCATCGGCGCGACTCCGCCAGCACCTCGCGCCGCGCGCGGGAAAGGTCCGCGTGCTGCGCGTAGTGCTCGCAGACGGCCCGCGCCAGCACCCGTGCCATCACGAGATGCTCTTCGCAGGCGCCCGCGATCTTCGTCTCCAGGCCGGTGACCTGGGCGAGGAGCAGTTGCAGATGCGGCAGGCCCGAGCTGCGCTCGAACCCGTCGAGTTCGGCCAGCCGCTCTGGCCAGCGCAGCCGCCGCTCGATCGCGGCGCACACCGCAGCGACCAGGTGCGACGGGTGTTCGTCGTCGGGGCTGCGCCCGTCAAGCTGCACGGCCCGCTGGGCGGTCGGTTCGAAGTCGGTGAGCCGGCGCAGCCCGCTCTGCAGCAGGCGTACCCGGTTGTGCAGGCACGCCGCGCTCCAGCCCAGGACCAGCAGGCGGTCGGCGTCGGCCTCACAGTGCCAGCCGACCAGCGCCACTTCGCGGGCCATGCGGTGGTAGAGCACCCATGGCTCCTGCTCGCCCATCGGAGTGTCGATCCACACCTGCAGACCGCCGGGGGGCAACTCGGCGACGCCTACGTCCACGCCGGCGGGCGCGACCCTGGTGCAGATCCGCTGGACGACCCGCTGCTGCGCGGCCGTCTCCGGCGCCATGGGCGCCGGGCTCGGCAGCACTCGCTCGGGGGCCACCCTCGCCCTCGGCTCGATGCTCATCTGGGCCACCTCCTGACCCGCACGGTCTGTCGACCTACGTAAATTGACACTTAATAGTGCCGTCCCGATCGTCGTTAGGAGGCGGTTCTCTGTCAACTGCCACTTAACGGATATGGCATGATTCGCCCGCCGCCACAGTGGCCAGGGGCAGGAACCGACGACTCCCCGCAGGTGAATCCGCTGTTACGGACTGTCGTTGATCTAGAGTCCATACGTTGCGTCAGAGCGGTGGACGACAGTCGAGGAGCGAGCCCGTGCCGGTGCCCAGAGCCATGGTCGTGGCCACGTCGGTGGCCGTGTCGGCGGCTGTCGCGCTGCCCGCGCGCCCGGGTCCGGCGCAGGCCGGAGCCGATTACTGCGTGCTACCGGATCGCTCCCAGCAGTCCGGGGCTTACCTGATCGATACTGCTTCCTCACTGGACTGGATTCATCCCAATCCGCCGCCCGCCGCGCGCGAGCCGACCGAGGCCGAACGCCTCGAGTTCGCGGGGTTCCCGAACGTGTCGGCCCTCGACGTGACCGGCCCCGGCGGCGCACCACGGCAGAAGGTCATCACGACCTTCACCACGAACGTGGACAGGGTCGTCACCCTCACCAGCTCCGCGGCGGTCTCCGACGACGACGGGCGCACCTTCGGCCCGGCGGAGGCCACACCGCTGCGCGAGTCGCCGGTCGAGCTGCACGACGGCCGCTTCTTCGCCACCGAGTACTATCCGATCAGGACGGGCCCGCACCAGGCCAAGCTGGGGGTGCTCACCTCGTCCACGCTGGACGACGGCGAGAGCTGGCTGCGCGCGGAGTCCGTCCTGACCACGCCCGGCGACCTGCTCCCCGGCGGGGCCGCGCACGGCACGCCGATCCAGCTCGCCGACGGGACGATCCTGATCACCGTCTACGCCCGCTACCACCCCACGGGAGCCTTCCAGGCCGAGGTGTACGCCAGCGCGGACGGCGGACGCACGTTCGCCAGGCGCGGGGTGATCGCCGAGCCGGAGCCCGGGTTCGCCTACACCGAGGCGGCCGTCGAGCAGGCGATGGACGGCACCCTGGTGGCGGTGCTGCGGCGCGACGGCGGGCCGTACGCGACACTGCGCCAGAGCCGCTCGGCCGACGGCGGGCACACCTGGTCGCCGGTGCGCGAGCTGCGCTTCGCCGGACTTGACTGCGTCGCGCGCGGCGTGGCCCCCCGGCTGCTGCTGATGCCCGACGGGCGGCTCGTGCTGAGCGCGGGGCGGCCGGACAACTGGCTGGCGATCTCCCCCGACGGGCTGGGCGAGGAGTGGCACGAGCCGCAGGTCACCTACCACAACCGCGACGGGATCTGGGACGCGCACGGCTCGTCCGGCTACACCGGCCTGGCCGCGGTCGGGCCGCACCGGCTGATCCAGGTGTTCGACAACTGCAAGCTCGTGGGGGTGCGCACCGACGGCACGCTCGACGAGACGGCGTGCCCGGCGCACGGGCGCTTCGAGCACGGCGGCTGGTACGCGATCAAACGCCTGCTGTTCGACCTGGCGACGCCCGGCACCCGGCTGGACCTGGCGGGGCTGCGGCGGCGCGGCGACGTACGGGTCTCCACCACGATGCGCTGGTCGAGCCGCTCCCGGCCGAGGACCGGCCCCGGCGGGGCCCTCGACGGCAGCACCGGCTACTGGTCCAGCGCCGTCGCCGCCGGTCGCGGCCGTTACGTGCTGCACCTCGACCGGCCCTACCCGCTGAGCAGGATCGGGCTCAGCCTGCGCCCCGGCCATCCGGCGGACGCCCGCGTGTACGTCTCGCGCGACGGGCGCTCATGGGGCGAGCCGGTCGTCACCGTTCGCGGCAGGACCGACCACGCCCTCCAGTACGACGCCATCGGCCGCACCGCCCAGCACGTCAAGATCGTCGTCGAGCCGTCGAAGGGCTGCGACCGCGAAATAGGACGGACGTGCAGCGTGCTGAACGAGATCGAGCTTTATCACTGAACCGCGGAATCACTGAGCCGCGGAATCACTGAATCGCGGAATCACTGAATCGCGGATTTCGCCGGTCGGGCGATTTCGTCCCGGCTCTCCCAAGCCGACGGCAAACCGTGCCGGCCGAATTCCGCCGGGCATTTCGCCCGAGCATTCTCCGCCGGGCACGGGAGCGCGGGGGCCCGATTCCCACCGGCGCCCCCGCACGCCTTTCCCGCGCCCTTCCCGTCGCGTCTCCGCGCCGGACGGGACCGCGGTCACCGCTTCGGCGGGAGGTTGCCGCCTCGGCCGGGTCCGCGCTTGTCGTCCCTGGTCAGACCCTCCTCGTCGATCTCCAGCCGCTCCCGGCGGACCTGGCCCTCGACGGTCTCCTCGTGCCGGACCGCCTGCTTGTGCACATGCACGCGCTCGACCGGCCTGGTCTCCTTGGAGACCACGGGACGCTCCTCGTGCAGGATCATCTGCCGGTCTTCCTCGCCTATCTCGAACGTCCCGGCCAATTCCCCGTCGCGGATGGGCTCGCGCTCGATCACGACCTCCTCGTGCGTGAGCGGAATCCTTTCCCGGACGGTTTCGGTCTCGACGAACTTGTGCAGGCGGACGCGACCGGTCTCGCGGCTTTCCTTTCCGATGTGGAGCCGTTCCTCCGAACGGGTCATGTCGATGTCGCCGTCGTCCGTCACGCCGCCGCGCGTCTCCCCCGACATCCCACGTGCCTCGGGGGCCACGCCTCGCCGCCGCTCGGCGGCCGGGTCCTGCGGCTCTCCGGTGACCGGCCCCCGCGTACGGGTCTCGCCGGTACGCTGCCGCGGGACGTCCTCTGGCTGCATGCCGTAGTAGCGGTAGAGGTCGGCCTCCTCGTTCAGGGACAGGCGGCCGTCCACGTCGATGTTGGGGGCTCCCTTGATCGTCTCCCTGTCGTAGGGGACCCGGATCTCCTCACCCGATCGTCGGGCGCTGGCCAGAGGCACGAAGGTCTGCTTCACCCCGAAGAACCCCGTGCGTACGGTCACCCACTCCGGCTCGCCCGTACGATCGTTGAGGTAGACCTGACCCACCTTTCCGATCGACTGTCCGTCCGAACCCACCACATGGCAGTCGAGCAGGTTGCGGATCTCTGTTTGCAAAGCCACGGTGATCCCCCCTGATGCCTTGTCCTCTGTGTCCTCTGCGTCAAATAGGACAAATACCCCAAATCACCATTTAGCCACACAGAGACAGGGCACGTTTCCCTCTAGTTTTCGCGGGACGTCCCCAGCCGTCACCCTCGGACCAGGAGCCTCAGTCGCCCTTCTGGGCCTTCTCCAGGGCGTCGAGGTGCGCCTGCAGCGACGGCGCCGCCTCCTTTGCCAGGGCTTTGACGGTCTCCGACGAACCCTTGGAGATCTCCTGCTCGGTCGCGGTCAGCGCCTCTTTGTGCGCTTCGATCATCCAGGACAGGAAGCCCCTGTCGAGGTCCTTGCCGGTGGCGCCCTCCAGCTTGTTCAGCCTCTTGCGCTGGCCGGCGTCCATGGACGCCGGGAGCTGGACGCCGAGCTGCGTGGCGGCCTGGGTGACCTTGGCGTCGAGCGCGGTGTGGTCCTTGACCAGCAGCTCGCCGACGGACCTGACCGGCTCGGTGGTGCCCTTCTCCCGCGCCAGCCGCCCGGCCCCGATCTCGGCCAGGTTGCCCTGGTGGATGACCGCCATCCAGGCTTTGTCCTGCTCGGACGGCTGCTCGGACGGCTGCGCGCCGGTCGGCGCGACCACCGCGGCAGTGTCGGCCGGCGCTCCACCGGAGCAGCCGGGAAGGGCGATCAGGGCGGTCACGACGCCCAGCGACAGGGACAGACGAGTACGCATGAGGATTCCTCTCACGTAGTGCCACAATTTCCACACAGAGCGTAACCATCAGCCTCGTACTACCCCCGTACCCCTCCACACCCGGGCGCGTCCGCCGTGCGGCGTCCGCACGGATCGGTTGGGCGGGATAGCGCCTTCCGGGTGCTATGGGGTGAAATGACAAGAACCTTCTACTGGTTGGAGTAACCACCGTGCCGCTGTTCGACCTGCCGCTCGACCGACTCCGCGACTACCTCCCCGACCGTGACGAGCCTGCCGACTTTGACGCGTTCTGGTCGGCGACGCTGGCCGAGGCCGGGGAGTTCGACCTGGCCGCCGAGTACGTCCCGTACGATCTGCCGCTCGCCGGGGTGGACGTGTTCGACGTGTCGTACGCCGGGTGGGGCGGGCATCGCGTCAACGGCTGGTTCCTGGTGCCGAAGGGCGCGCAGGGCCCGCTGCCGTGCGTGATGCACTACATCGGCTACAGCGGCGGTCGCGGCTTCCCGAAGGACCACCTGCTGTGGCCGGTCGCGGGGTACGCGGTGTTCGTGATGGAGACGCGCGGCCACGGCGGCGCGAACCCCGGCAGCCCCGGCGCCACCGGCGACCCCCACGGCAGCGCGGGCCCGCAGGCGCCCGGCATGATGACGCGCGGCATCCTCGATCCCGCCGACTACTACTACCGGCGCGTGTTCACCGACGCGGTCAGGGCGGTCGAGGCGGCCGCCGCGCATCCGGCGGTGGACGAAGGCCGGATCGTGGTGTCGGGCGGCAGCCAGGGCGGCGCCATCGCCCAGGCGACGGCGGCGCTGCGCCCGGGGGTCAGGGCGGCGCTCATCGACGTGCCGTTCCTGACGCACTTCCGGCGGGCGGTGGAGATCACGGGGCGCGATCCGTACCAGGAGCTGGTGCGCTATCTGTCGACCCGGCGTGAGGCGGCCGAGCAGGTGTTCCGCACGCTGGCGTACTTCGACGGGGTGAACTTCGCGGCGCGCGCCCGGGTGCCCGCGCTCTACTCGGTGGGGCTGATGGACGACGTGTGCCCGCCGTCGACGGTGTTCGCCGCCTACAACCACTGGCAGGGGCCCAAGGAGATCACCGTGTGGCCGTGGAACAACCACGAGGGCGGTGGCGGCTACCAGACGGAGGAGCAGGTGCGCTACCTGCACAAGCTCCTGGGCGAGGAGTAGGGGCGGTGCCCGCCGCGCCGGAGCACCGGCGCGGCGGGCGCCGCTTCACGCGGTCTGCTCGGTGACCAGGAAGGACACGCTCCCTTGGTCGTCGGCTCCGGCGTCCAGGGACTTGTCGTCCAGTACGGTGGCGGCCACCGGGTCGAGATAGACCCGCGCCCCCTCCGACTCGACCACCGCGTCCGCCGGCTCCGGAGCGGTGGCCAGCGTAAGGGTGAGCGAACTGGCGCCCTCGCCCTGAGACGAGATGCGGATCCCGCTCTGGGCGGGCTCGGGCGCGGTCGCGGTCAGGTCACGGATCGCCTGGGCAGCGTTGGCAGTCAGGGTGAGCACTGTGGCTCCTCCTCACGGTCGACGTTCAGGAGTTGGCTGCCCTTCCCTCTCCATCCGGACTCAATCCTTCGTGACCGTTTCTTTACCAAGTATTCCCGGCCGGCGGCCCGCGTCACACCACCCCGGCGCCGGGCTTCACCCGACGGTCCACTCCCCGTCGCGGACGAGGTCGCGCCCGGCCAGCTCGTCCGCCTCGCGCCACGCCTGGATCCGGCGCGGCGTGATGTGGAAGTAGTGGTAGGGGGAGGTCGCCTTGCGCGGGTCGAAGCCCGCCTTCGCGGCGAACGCGTCGCCGACCTCGCCCGGGATCTCGGCCGCGGGCGTGGCGTGCGCCGTGCCCTCGACGAGCACGACGTCGCGCACCAGGCCGATGCCCACCCGCACCCGTCCGTTGGCCAGCAGGTTGCGGGCGGTCGGGCTGGCGCTGGCCGTGGCGACGAGCAGCGCGCCGCCGTCCCACAGGAACGACAGCGGCACCATGTACGGCGTGCCGTCCACGCTCGCCGTGGCCACCCAGGCGTCCACGTCGTGCTCAAGACGCTCCAGCGTGTCGCGCCTGCGCTGCTCGGGGGTGCGTGGGGTGGGCTGGAACATTCCGTCTCGCTCTCTCGTCGCCGGTCACCCGGGCCTGAGGGCCGCCGTCGCCGACGACGGCCGTCTTTGACGACGGTCATTATCGACGAAGGCGGGAAAGGGCTGCTCAGCGGGTCTCAGGGCGCCTGGCGTCGCGCCCGGAGGAGCAGGAGCCCGCCACGGTGCCCGCCACCTTCCAGTCCGCCCCCGGGAACGGGCTCATGAAGTGCGTCAGGAGGTCCACCGCGTAGTCCGGCACCTGCCCGCCCGGATCCAGGAAGGAGACCATCTGCGGCCCGTCGGCGCCGCGCAGCGTGATCGAGCCGCCGCCGCCGTCGGCCACGAACCCGGGTTTGGCGTCCACGGTCACGCACGCCAGGCTGATCCCGGCCGCCTTGATCTCCTGCTCGGCCCCGATCCTGCGCATGCGCTGGTCGTAGCGGCGCAGGGCGAGCGAGGTGGCGGGGCCGATGTGGACCGACTCGCGGAAGGCGTCGTCGCCGACCTGCCTGCTCAGCCTGACGTCCAGGCGCACGTCGGGCCGCAGGTCCACGCCCTTGGTGCTGATCTTGAGGTCGCCGTAGCTCCCCTCGAAGCCGGGGGCGACGTAGCCGAGGGCCGGGGGCGCCTTCAGGGCGAACGGGACCTTGCCCGGCCTGACCCGCAGCCACGACATGCGGCCGACGGACAGCGAGACGGCCTCGACCGTGCTCCTGCCCAGCCCGAACCGGCCGCCGACGTGGTAGGTGAGGAACCCGGTCGTGTACGGGACCTCCTTGCTCACCGCGATCGCCTGCGGCGCCACCGGGTCCACCCGCAGCCCGGCGCGCAGCGTGACGCGTCCGGTGGGCACGGGCTTGGAGACCAGGTCGAGCGACTGGTCGGGGTTGAGCCGGATCGTGGTGTCGGCGGCCAGGTCCTCGACCGCGAACGACACGTCCCCGAGCCGTCCCGACGGGTCCACCAGGCCGCCCTCCACGGCGAGGCCGCCGTCGAGCGTGCTGGCGCCGCCCTCCGCCCTGTACGTGAGCGCCGGCACGCTCAGCCCCGCGGCCGAGGCGTCGGCGTCCACGCCGAAGACGGCGGGCACGTCGGAGAGGTTCAGCTCGCCGGTGCCCTTGCCGGGCAGGGTGACCTTGGCGGTGAGCCGCTTGACGGCGGCGGAGTTGCTGACGCGGATGCGGGTCTTGGCGCCGTACGTGCCCTGGACGGACACCGCCGCGGGCACCGGGTCGATGGCGACGTGACCGCGCGCCCCGCCCGCCTCGGCCCGCACGTCGAGGGCGCCGAGCGTGGCGGAGGGCTCGATCCGGTACGCCGCCTGCACGACGTTGCCCTGCCCCACCGCGAACGGCCCCACCGACATGCCGGTGATCCTGGACGGCAGGCCGGTCAGCGTGGCACTGGCCCTGATCGGCACGGGTGACAGGACGCTGCTGGCCAGGTAGAGGGCCAGGCTGCGGCGTTCCGGGCGGAACCCGGAGAACGCGAACGTCTTCCCGGCCAGGTCCACCGACACCTGGTCGGGCAGGCCGCGCACGTCCAGGTATCCCTGCAGGCCGAAGCACCCGCGCTGGGCGACGCAGAAGGGGCCCTGCGCGCAGCCGGGCGAGCCGGCCGCGCAGCCGCCGTCCACCAGCGACACGCCCCCGTCGACCGCCGGGGCGGCCCGCATGCGGTCGAGCGCCGCGGTCTTGCCGAGCCAGGCGCGGGCGCGCACGTCCAGGCGCGAACCCGAGTAGGTGAGCCGGCCGTCGGCGGAGGTGACGGCGAGCCGTCCCGGCACGGGGCCGAGCGTGCCGATCAGGCCGTAGCGGGTGTCGCCCCGCGTGACGTCGGCGTCCACGGCGAGCGTCTGGCGGGCCGCGCGGAAGTCGGCGGCGAACCCCTGCGCGGCCGGGGTGAACTCGACGTTCGACAGCCCTTCGACCTGCACGCTGGCGTCCAGGTCGCCGGTGGCCTCGGTGTGGTGGACGGCCAGGTGCGGGCCCGTGGGCGCCTTGGCGCCGTCGTGGTTGGCGAACGCCAGCGCGGCCGTCCCGACGGGCCCCGACTGGCCGCGGAAGCGGTAGGAGGCGGCGTCCCAGGAGGCGTCGAACCGGGCGGGCACGCCGGTGACCTCGGCGGCGGCCCTGGCGTACCGGTCGCCGAGCTTGGCCCTGGCCAGCGCCGAGACCTTGGCGACCGGGCCGTCCGAGGTCCAGCTCAGGGTGCGGGCCCTGGTGTCGGCGACCAGTTCGGCGAGCTTGCGCACGCCCTCGACGGTGACGCGCACGTCCTCGCCGCCCGCCTGCGTGACGTGCGCTTTATTGGCATAAATCCGCACCTGATCGAGCTTCGCGGACGTCTCGACCTTGACCGTCGAGCGCTCGCCCAGCGCCCACGACGCCTTCACGTCGTCGTGCACGCCCAGGAGGGTGCCGTCGATGGTGGGGCCGGACGTGAGGTTCGCGTACGCGGCCCGCAGCTTGTCGATCACACCGCTGGCCTGGTAGACGGCCTTCCTGGCGGCGGGGTCGAGGGTGACGTCCACGGTGGCGGGCGTGTTGGAGATCTCCAGGCGGGCGACGTGGGTGCGGTCGATGCTGGCCGCGCCCGTGAACGAACGGCCGCTGGAGTCCACTTCGAGGTGGGCGTGCGGCGCGGCCCCGTACGTGACGTCGAAGCCGGACAGCCCCGTCAGCAGCCCCGACACCCCCACGGCGGCGCCGTCCTTGATCATCGTGACGTGGCCGCCGCGCGGGCTGGAGACGGCGCCGCCGGCGCGCTGCAGCAGCACGGCGAACTTGCCGATGGGCGAGCTGGTCGTCTGCGTCACCCGGTGCCCGGCCAGGTCGTTGACCAGGCTCACCTTGGCGGGCAGCTCGCTCAGCTCGGTCTTCAGCACGGTCCTGTCGGCGGCGCGGTCGTAGTAGAGCAGGCTCGCGGCTCCGGAGCGCGAGCCGCCGGACCCGGCGGCGACGGACCCTGCGGCGACGGACAGGGACTGGCGGCCGTTCGCGTTGCCGTACTCGGCGGTCAAGGACGACGGCACGCGCTCCAGTTCCACCCGGGTGACGCGGGACAGGTGGCCGTCGCGGTAGCCGAAGTCGTCCAGCCGGGCCCGGGGGATGGAGGACGGGCTGGCGAAGTGGATCTCGCCGCCCGACAGCCGCACCTCGGCGCGGGTGGGCATGCGGTCCAGCACGGCGTGGGTGAACCGGCTGCCCGTCACGGCCAGCGCCTCCAGTTTGGCGGGCGCGGAGGCGGTGACGTCGAGCGCGAGGGTGTCGAGCGCGGCGTTGACGGTCAGTTTGGCGGTGGCCGGCGACTGGCGCAGGCTCACGGCCGTGCGCCCGCTCAGGCTCGCCACGACGGCGGCCGACTCCCCTGCCTCCTTGCGCTCGACCACGGCCTTGACCCGCTTGCCCGCCAGATCGACGGTGAACGTCCCGCGGTCGGAGGCCGACAGCGACGACCCGCGGCGCAGGCCGTCGAACCCGACCGAGACCTGGTCGTCGTACTCGGCCCAGACCAGCGCCTTGAGATTCTCCTCGCCGAGCCGCTTGACGGCGAACGAGAGCCCGACGGCGTTCTCGCCGGGATCAGCGGTGGGCACCAGGTCGGCGGCCAGGTCGGGGGTGGAGTCGCCGGTCACGTCGGCGGCCACCGGCACGCCGACCGGCTGCCGGATCGAGCAGGAGACCGGCACGGCGGCGCTCTCCACGCAGATCCGGTACGTCAGGCCGGGCACGACCTTGCCGAGCCCCTCGAAGGTCTTGGCGATCGCCGCCAGCGGCTTGAGCAGCGAGAGCGTCTGGGCCTGCGTGGTGTCGGGCAGCATGTCGCGCACGTCGGGCGCCTGCCCGCCGAAGCCCTGCCGCTCCTGGGCGGCGGCGGCGTCCCTGGCGACCTCGTCGGCCAGTTGTGGCCCGGCGGGCGTGGTGACCTCGGGCGGCTCCGGCCCGACCCGCTCGTTCCCGGTGGGCTGGAGTGCGATGGAGGCCCGCTGCGGGACGGTCACGGTGGCGGCCGGCGGCTCCTGGACGGCGGGCACGGGCGTCACCCTCGTCGACACGGGCCGCTCCTGCGCCCGGACCGGCCCGGTAGTCGGCCCGGTAATCGGCCCGGTAATCGGCCCAGCGACCGATCTTTCTGCTGCCTCTGCGGCCGGTACGGCGACGAGGGCCGTGGCGGCGATGGACGCCGAAGCGAGCACGCGCAGAAGGGCGTGCGGCATGTAGCTTTCTCCCCCGGACCTAGCTAAATCATCCCATCAGAAACATAGGTCACGAGACGACCATACTTCCTCACTGTGCGTCAAACTGGGTCCGACATGGGACCCCAATTTCTTGGGGTCAGGGCCGGTAGGGGCGCAGCCGCGGCCACCAGCCGGGCACGTTCGCGCGGTAGCGCTCGTAGTCGGCGCCGAACCGCCGCCGCAGGTGCGGCTCCTCGTACCAGTGGACGAAGCCGCGGACCGGGAGGAACGCGACGGCGGCGTAGAGCAGCAGCCACGGATCGCAGAAGAGCATGGCCTGGCCGACGATCGCCGCCAGGACGGCGACGTACATGGGGTTGCGGACGTGCCGGTAGAGTCCTCCGACCACGAGCCGGTCGGGCGGCGCGAGCGGGATCGGCGTCCCGAGCCCTTCGACCACGAACCTGACGAACGCGTCGGCCAGCACCGCCAGCCCGGCGAGCGCCAGGATCACGCCGAGCACCCGGAGCGGGATCATGACCGGGCCGGGGAACGGGTCGCGCAGCCGCCAGCCGCCGATCCAGTACGGGACGAGCACGGCGACGACGCCGGGGCCGAGGGCGAAGAAGGCGGCGGTGAGGACGGCGGCGGGCGTTCTGCGCATGGCGTCGCTCCTAATTCACTATGCGATGAGTTTAGGTTCGGTGCGCGGTCGCGTCAACGCCTCCGGCCGGACACTCCGGCGGCAGAGCGGGAACGGGGAAAACCGGTCGAAGGCAGCCCTCGGGGGCGGTTAGCGTACGCCGGTGCGCATATTCCTGCAGACCGAGCGGCTCACGCTGCGCCCCATCGCCGAGTCAGACGAGGACGATCTGTTCCGCCTGCACAACGACCCCGAGGTGATGCGTCACCTCAACGGCGGCAGGCCGACGCCGCGCTCCGTGCTCGCCGGGAAGACCATGCCCAGGTTCCTGAGCGGCGGCTTCTACGCGGCCCTGGACAGGCACTCCGGCGGCTTCCTCGGCTGGTTCCACCTGCGCTCGGCCGATGGCGGCCCTGACGACGAGCCCGAGCTGGGCTACCGGCTGCACCAGGCGGCCTGGGGCAAGGGGTACGCGACCGAGGGCTCGCGCGGGCTGATCGACAAGGCGTTCGCGGAGCTGGGCGCGCGCCGGGTGTTCGCCCAGACGATGGCGGTCAACCTGGGGTCGCGGCGGGTGATGGAGAAGTGCGGGCTGCGCTACGTCCGCACGTTCCACCTCGACTGGCCCGATCCCATCGAGGGGTCGGAGCAGGGCGAGGTCGAGTACGAGCTGCTGCGCCCCGAATGGGAGGCCGCGCACGGGCCCGACCGGCACTGAACCTGAACCGGCACCGGGTTGGCGCTGGGATGGTAGACCTGGTGCACTGGTCGGACCAGTCGCTAGGGTGCCTCGTATGGGATATGACGCGCTGTTCCGCCTCGACGGGCGGCGGGCCGTGGTGATCGGGGCGGGGAGCGGCATCGGCCGGGAGGCGGCGCTGGCGCTGGCCGCCCACGGGGCCTCGGTCGTCTGCGCCGACCGCGACCTGCCCGCCGCGCAGGAGACCGCCGCCGGATGCGGCGGTGACGCCCGGCTGGTCGACGTGCTCGATCCGGGCGCGGTGCGCGACCTGGCTGCGGAGTGCCCGGCCGACGTGCTGGTGTTCACGGCGGCCACGAACGTGCGCAAGCGGCTGCTCGACTACTCGGGCGCGGAGTTCGACCGGGTGGTGGGGCTCAACCTGCGGGCCTCGTTCGACGTGGTGCGCGCGTTCGGGGCGGGCATGGTCGAACGGGGGCGCGGCTCGATCATCGGGTTCGCCTCGATCCGTGCCTCGGTCACCGAGCCGGGGCAGGGCGTCTACTCGGCCACGAAGGCCGGGCTGGTGCAGCTCCTGCGTACGGCGGCGGCCGAGTTCGGCCCGAGCGGCGTGCGGGTGAACGCGATCGCGCCCGGCGTCGTGGAGACCCCGCTGACCAGGCAGATCAAGGACCACCCCGCCTGGTACGACGCGTACGCCGCCAAGAGCGCGCTGGGCCGGTGGGCCAGGGCCGAGGAGCTGGCCGGGGCGGTGGTCTACCTGGCCGGTGACGCGGCCAGCTTCGTCACCGGCTCCGTCCTGTACGTGGACGGCGGCTGGACCGCCGTGGACGGCCGCTTCGACCCACCGAACTGACCCGCCCGCCCTCCGGGCCCGGCCGTCACCCCTGTGGCCGGATGACGGCCATCCTGGTGACCGTGAACTCCTCGATGGCGAACCGCGGCCCCTCGCGGCCGGTCCCCGAGTCCTTCACGCCCCCGTACGGCATGTTGTCGGCCCTGAACCCCGGCACGTCGTTGACCACCACGCCCCCGGCCTCGATCCGCTCGATCGCCGCGAACGCCGTGGCCAGCGACCGGGTGAACACCGCCGCGTGCAGGCCGTACCTGGAGTCGTTGACCGCGGCGAAGGCGGCGTCGAGGTCGGGCACCGGGCGCACGCACACGACCGGCCCGAAGATCTCCTCGTCCCAGGCGGCGGCGCCGTCCGGCACCCCGGACAGCACGGTCGGCGCGATGGCCCGCCCTTCGCGGTGTCCGCCGGTGACCACGTCGGCCCCGGAGGCGGCGATCCACTCCAGGACCCGTTCGGTGGCGGCCTCGTCGATGAGCGGGGCGACGCGGGTGCCGGGCAGGCGCGGGTCGCCGACGGCGACGCCCTTGACCCGGTCGGCCAGCAGGGGCAGGAATCGGGCGGCCACGTCCTGCTCGACCAGCACCCGCTGCACGGAGATGCACGCCTGGCCGCAGGCGTAGTAGCCGCCGCGCACGACCGCGTCGGCGGCGGCTTCGAGGTCGGCGTCGGCCGCGACGACGAGCGCCGCGTTCGAGCCCAGCTCCAGCAGCACCTTGGTCGGGGCGGCGGCCCGCGCCACGGCGTGCCCGGCAGCGGCCGAGCCGGTGAACGAGACCGCGCCGACGCGCCGGTCCGCGACCAGCGTCCTGCCGACCTCGACGTCGCCGGTGACGAGCTGGACGGCGGCGGGGGGCAGCTCGCCGCCCGCGCGCAGGAGGCGTACCAGCCGGAGCGTGGCCAGCGGGGTCGCGGGGGCGGGCTTGACGATCACGGGGCACCCGGCCGCGACCGCCGGGGCGATCTTGTGGGCGGCGAGGAGGAGCGGATAGTTGAATCCGGTGATGCCGACGACCACACCGATGGGCCGGCGCGTCCAGAACCCGATCAGCCCCTCGCCGGAGGGCAGCAGGTCGAGCGGCACGGTCTCGCCGTGCAGCCTGGCCACCTCCTCGGCGGCGGTGGCGAGCGTGAGGAGCGTCCTGGACACCTCCACCTGGCAGTCCACCAGCGGTTTGCCGGTCTCGAGCACGAGCAGCCGCTCGAACTCCGCGCGTTCAGCCCGCAGCGCGTCGTGCGTGCGCAGGAGGGCGGCGCGGCGGGCGTGGGAGGGCAGCGCGGCCATGGCGGGGGCCACGGCGAGCGCCTCGTCCACCGCCCGCCTGGCGAGCTCCGGCGTGCCCAGCGGGGCGGTCGCGACCGTGGACCCGTCGTAGGGGAAGATCACGTCGGTGGTGCCGGCGGTCTCCTCCCATCCGTCGCCGATGGGCAGGCGGGCGTGGTGGTTCATGGCTGCCCCCGCCGGGCGCTCGGGAACACGTCGAGGTAGGCGGGCGCGCCCTCGCGGCCGGTGGCGGCGAGGACGGCGTGCGCGACAGCCCGGCTGAACACGTCGGCCGCCGCGGCCAGGACGTCCTGGAAGGCGTCGTGGGTGGGGGCCGGGGCGGCGCAGGTGGCCAGGCCGAAGACGGTGTCGCCGTCGGTCATGGTGTGGGCGGGCCTGATCGCCCTGGCCAGGCCGTCGTGGGCGACCGCGGCCAGTTTGCCGCACTGGGCCTTGGTGAGGGTGAGGCCGGTGGCGACGACGCCGATGGTGGTGTTGAAGGAGGGGGCGTCGGCCGGTTTCCACGCCTCCGCCTCCTCGGGGGCCGGTGGACGGAGGTGGTCGAACTCGCAGGGGAGGCCGTACCTGGCGCCCGCGAGGGTGGCGTCGCGGGGGTCCAGTACGGAGCCGGCGGCGTTCACCACGGCGAGCGCGGCCACGGTGGCGCCGTCGGGGAGTACCTCGCTCGCGGTCCCCACTCCTCCGGCCAGCCCGCCCGCCACCGCCCCGGCCCCGGCTCCCACGGACCCGCTCGCGGCCGGGTGCGCCGTCCCCGACGGCCCGGCGAAGGCGAAGGGGGTGGCGGCGAAGGAGGCGGCGTCGTAGGCGGCGGCGCCGAGGGCGGCGTCCGGGACCGCGCGGAAGGTGCCGCCGCGTCCCAGGTCGAAGATGACCGCCGCGGGCACGATGGGCACCACCCCGCCCGCCACCGGATACCCCACTCCGGCGTCGGCCAGCCGGTCCATCACCCCGCACGCCGCGCCCAGCCCGAACGCGCTCCCGCCCGTCAGCACCACGGCGTGCACGCGTTCGACGAGGTTGCGCGGGTCCAGCAGTTCGGTCTCCCGCGTTCCCGGGGCGGCCCCCCGTACGTCCACGCCCGCGACGGCGCCCTCTCCCTGGGCGAGGACGACGGTCGTCCCGGTGCGGAAGCCGCCACCGACCCTGTGCGCGTGGCCCACGCGCAGACCGGCCACGTCGACCAGCGAGTTCGTCGGCCCTGTCGTCATCGCAGCTCGCCGCTCAGGAAGCGCCGGGCGGCCTCGGCGAACACCCGCGTGCAGCGGACGATCTCCTCGACCTCCACGTACTCGTCGGCCTGGTGCGCGATCCACTTGCCCCCCGGCCCGTACACCACGGACGGGATCCCGCCCCAGTGCGTCAGCACGGTCCCGTCGGTGGAGCCCGGCACGCCGCCGTACACCGGCTCCTCCCCCGTCACCGTGCGATGGGCGGCGGCCAGCGCGGCCACGACGGGGTCGGTCACCGGCACCTCGACCGGCGGCCGGTCCACCAGCACCGACACCTGCGCCGAGATCCCGTCGGCCGTGATCCCATCAGCCGCGGCGAGGGCGGCCACCCGGTCGGCGAGGTCCTGGTGCTCGACGCCCGGGATCGTCCGCACGTCCACGAAGAGCGAGGCGACCGCGGGGATCACGTTCACCTGCTCCTCGGAGCCGGCCCGCAGCACGGTCGGCGTCACGTACACCTCGCCGAGGTGCTCGTGGGCCGGGTGCCGCGCCTGGAGCTCCTCCTGGAGGGAGCGCAGCGCGACCAGCAGGGTTCCGGCGGCCTGGATGGGGTTGCGGCCGTGCTGGGGCATCGCGCCGTGGGCCATCCTGCCGGTGAGGTCTACGCGCAGCCGCAGCGCGCCCTTGGCGACGGCGCAGATCTCGCCCGCCTCCGGCTCGGCCACGATGGCGCCGTCCACGTCGGCGGTCAGGCCCTGGGAGACGAAGTGGTGCGCGCCGAGCATGAGGCCCTCCTCGTCGGCCAGGGCGCACACCTTGATCCGGCCGGGGAACGGTCCGGCCAGTTGCAGGGCGCGGGTGGCGTAGAGGGTGGCGGCCAGGCCGGACTTCATGTCGGCGCTGCCGCGTCCCCACAGCCGCCCGTCGCGGATCTCGCCGCCGAACGGGTCCACGGTCCAGGTGGACAGGTCGCCCTCGGTGACGACGTCCGTGTGGCCCTCGAACATCAGCGTCGGCCCTGGGCCGCCGCCGCCCTCGACCACGGCGACCACGTTGGGCCTGCCGGGCGCGGCCTCGTACACGACCGGCTCCCAGCCCCACTCGCGCATCCTGGCCTCGACCAGCTCGGCGGCCGGCCGTTCGCTGCGCCCGCGCGCCGGGTCGTTGGTGCTGGGGATGCGCACCAGCGCCTGCGTGAACTCCACCACTCCGCCGGCATCGACATCGATCATGCAAACCCCTCCAGAGTCGGTACGGCCTCCAGCAGCGCCCGCGTGTACGGGTGGGCGGGCGCGGCCCAGACGTCGTCCACCGGCCCGCTCTCCACGATCTCGCCCCCGCTCATGACCGCGACGGTCTCGCACACGTGCCGTACCACGGACAGGTCGTGCGAGACGAACACCAGCGTGAGCCCCAGGTCGTCGGCGAGGTCGGCCAGCAGGTTGAGTATCTGCCCGCGTACGGAAACGTCCAGTGCGCTGACGGGCTCGTCGGCGACCAGCACCTTCGGCCGGGGCGCGAGCGCGCGGGCGATGGCGATGCGCTGCCGCTGGCCGCCGGAGAACTGGTGCGGGTACCGCTCGGCCGCGTCGGCGGGCAGGCCGACCCCCTCCAGCAGTTCGGCCACCCGGTCACCGGCGGGCAGGCCGAGTGCGGTCAGCGGCTCGGCGACGAGGTCGCGCACGCGCATGCGGGGGTCGAGCGAGCTCATCGGGTCCTGGAAGACGATCTGGAGGTTCTCGCGCAGGAAGCGCAGCCGCCGCTCGGGCCTGCCGGTGATCTCCTGGCCGTCGAAGCGGATGGAGCCGCTGGTGGGCTGGTCGAGCGCGCAGAGCAGGCGCAGCAGCGTGGACTTGCCTGAGCCGGATTCGCCGACGATGCCGAAGCGCTCGCCGCGGCGCACGGTCAGCGAGACGTCGCGCAGCGCGTGGACGGCGGCGCCCGGCCGGGTGAGCGAGGCGCGGGGACGCCGGTAGACGCGGTTCAGCCCGCGCACCTCGATCAGCGGCTGCGTGGTCCCCGCCTCGGCCGGTCCATCCCCCGGCCCCGACGACGGCGGCTCAGGCGGGGTGCCAGCAGGCGAAGGCATGTCCGTCTCCTCTCAGCGCCGGGGACGCCTCGCACGCGCTGGTGGCGTGCGGGCAGCGGTTGCGGAACACGCAGCCGCCGGGGAAGCGGCCCGCCGGGGGGACGGAGCCCGCGATGGCAGGCAGCCGGGTGCCGCGCGGGGTGAGCCTGGAGGCGGCCAGCAGGCCCTGGGTGTAGCGGTGGCGGGGCCGGGTGAAGACCTCGCGGATGGGGCCGGACTCGACGACGCGTCCGCCGTACATGACCAGGACGCGTTCGCACACGGACGCGACCACGGCCAGGTCGTGGGTGATGAACAGCAGCGCGGGCGCGACCTCGGCGATCAGCTCCAGCATCTGCTTCTGCACGGTGACGTCGAGCGCGGTGGTGGGTTCGTCGCAGATGAGCAGCTCGGGGCCGTTGGCCAGGGCGATGGCGAGCATGACGCGCTGGCGCTGGCCGCCGGAGAGCTGGTGCGGGTACGCGCGGGCGAGCTGGGCGGGCTCGGGCAGGCGTACGCGCTCCAGCAGCTCGACGGCCCGCCGCCGGGCCTCCTGGCGGGGCCGGCCGTGCAGGGTCATGACCTCGGCGACCTGGGCGCCGATCCGCATGAGCGGGTTGAGCGCGGTCATGGGCTCCTGGAAGACCATGGCCAGCTCGCGCCCGCGCAGCGCCTTGAGCCGGCGCTCCGGCACCCCCACGAGGTCCCGTTCGCCGAGCCTGGCCCGTCCGGACGCGGTGACGCCCTCGGGCAGCAGGCCCATGAGCGACAGCGCGGTCAGCGACTTGCCGGAGCCGGACTCGCCGATCAGGCCGACCCGCTCGCCAGGCGCGACGGCGAACGACACGTCGCGGACCAGCTCGACGCCGTCCGCGCGCACGGTCAGGCCCTCAACGCTCAGCACGGATCCTCCTGAGCTTGGGGTCGAGGAAGTCGCGCAGGCCGTCGCCGAGGAGGTTGAAGCCCAGCACCGCGAGCGCGATCGCGAGGCCGGGCCACAGTGCCAGGCGCGGGGTGGAGAACAGCAGCTCCTGGGACTCCTGCAGCATGCGCCCCCACGACGGGACGGGCGGGCGGGTGCCGAAGCCCAGGAACGACAGCGCCGCCTCGGCCAGGATCGCGATCGCGAACGACACCGACGCCTGGACGATGAGCACGGAGCCGATGTTCGGCAGCACGTGCCGTACGGCGATCCCGGGCCGCCGCCGCCCGGCGGCCCTGGCGGCCAGGATGTAGTCCGTGACCATGACCTGGAGCGTGGCGGCCCGCGCCACCCGGGCGAACGCGGGCACGGTGGCCACCCCGATCGCGATCATGGCGGTGAGCGTGCCCGGCCCGTAGACGGCGCCGAGCATGACGGCCAGCAGCAGCGCGGGGAAGGCGAACACGAGGTCGTTGACCCGCATGATCAGCTCCGACAGCCAGCCGCGCGGCGTCATCCCGGCGACCACGCCGAGCGGGGTGCCGACGAGGGCGGCGATGCCGACCGCGACGACGCCGACGTAGAGGGTGGTGCGGGCGCCGACCATGAGCTGGCTGAAGGTGTCGCGGCCGAACTTGTCGGCCCCGAGCGGGTAGCCGCCGCCGGGCTCGCGCAGCTTGCGGGCCGCGTCCACGAACGTCGGGTCGTGCGGGGTCCAGAAGAACGACACCAGCGCGGCGAGCACGACGAGCCCGACGAGCGTGCCGCCGACGAGCAGCCCGGCGTTCGCCCGGCCTCTCATCGCAGCCTCGGGTCGAGCACGCGGTAGGCCACGTCCACCACGAAGTTGATCAGCAGGACGGCCGCCACCAGCACCATCACCACCCCTTGGACGAGCAGCAGGTCGCGCCCGGCGACGCCGTTGAGCAGCAGGTCGCCGAGCCCCGGGATGACGAAGACCCGCTCGACCACGACCGCGCCGATCAGCAGGGTGGCCAGTTGCAGGCCGAGCACGGTGACGACGGGGACCGAGGCGTTGCGCAGCCCGTGCCGCCACAGCGCGCCGGTGCGGCCCCGGCCCTTGGCACGGGCGGTGCGCAGGTAGTCCTCGCGCATGACGTCGAGCACGGCGCTGCGTACGTAGCGGGTGAGCACCGCGCCCTGGACGAGGCCGAGCGACAGCCACGGCAGCAGCAGGCCGCGCAGCCACTCCCCCGGGTCGTCCGCGAACGGCACGTAGCCGCCGGACGGCAGCGCCTGCGCCCGCACGGCGAACACGAACACCAGCAGGATGCCCGCCAGGAACGCCGGGATCGCGATGCCGACCTGGCTGGCCGCGCTGACGACCGCGCCGAGGGGGTCGCGGTGGTGCACGGCGGCGAACGTGCCGAGCGGCACCGCCAGCACCAGCGCCACGACCATGCCGCCGAGCACCAGCACGGCCGTCACCCCGAGCCGGTCGGAGATCTGGGGGCCGATGGGGGCGCTGGTGACGTAGGAGGTGCCGAAGTCGCCCTGGAGCAGCCCGCCGGACCAGTCGAGGAACTGCGCCACCGGCGGCCGGTCGGTGCCGAACTGGCGGCGCAGCTCGGCCACCGCCTCGGGGGTGGCGTTGACGCCCAGCGCGATCTCGGCGGGGTCGCCCGGCAGCAGCGCCATGAACGCGAACACCGCCACCGCCGCCACGGCGGCGCTCGCGATCAGCACCGCCAGTCGTCTGACCAGGTACAGCGTCACTGCTGCTTGGCGAGCGCGGTGAAGTCGAAGGACTCCGCGATGGCGTTCTCCGGCAGCCCGGTGACGCCCTTCTTCGCCACGATCAGGTTGGGGAACAGGAAGAGCCAGTCGGCCGCGGCGTCGTCGGACAGCAGCTTGGCGGCCTGTTTGAGGTCGTCGGCCTGCTGCTGCTCGGTGCCCTCGTCGGCGGCGGCGAGCAGCTTGCCGAACTCGAGGTTGTCATAGCCGAAGTAGTACGACCCGTCGGCGAAGATGCCCAGGTCACGAGGTTCGACGTGGTTGATGATCGACAGGTCGTAGTCGCCCTTGGTGAACACCTGGTCCAGCCAGCGGGCCGGGAACTCCAGCGGCTCGATCTCGGCCGTGATGCCCACCTGGGCAAGCTGCGACTTGACCACCTGGGCGCTGTTGACCGCGTACGGCAGGTTGGGCACGCGCATCTTGACCGTGTACGTCTTGCCGCCGAGCAACTCCTTGGCCTTGGCCGGGTCGTACGGGTAGTCGCCGGTGCGGTCCTCGTACCAGGGGTCGGTGGGCGGCACCATCGAGCCGATGAGCTGCCCGCGCCCGGCCCAGGCGGTGTCGAGCAGCGCCTTGTGGTCGATCGCGTGCCGGACGGCCTGCCTGACCTTCTTGTCGTCGAACGGCGGGCGGCCGTTGTTCATCGACAGCACCACCTCGCCGTTCGTGGTGCCCTCGACCGTCTGGAAGCGGCCGGGGTCGGCGAACTGCTGGAGCGACTCGGGCGCCTGCACGCTGGAGATGACGTCGATGCCGCCGGTCAGCAGGGCGTTGTTCATCGCCGTGGCGTCCTTGAAGTATTTCAGGGTGATCGACGACAGCGGCGGCTTCGTGCCCCAGTAGGAGGGGTTGGCGTCGAGCTGGATGGAGTCGCCGCGCCGCCACGAGCTGAGCGCGTACGGGCCGGTGCCGACCGGCTTGTTGGCCAGGTCGGCGACCCCGGTACGGCTGAACATGGCGCCGAGCCTGGTGGCCATCGAGTACAGGAAGCCGTTGCTGGGCCGCTTGAGGGTGACCACGGCGGTGGAGTCGTCCTTCTTGGTCACCGTGTCGATGACGTCGAGCTGCGACTTGATCTTGAGCTTCCAGTCCGTCCTGACCCGGTCGAGGGAGAACACCACGTCGTCGGCCGTGAACGGCGCTCCGCCGGTGAACTTCACGTTCTCGCGCAGCGTGAAGGTGTAGGTCCTGCGGTCGGCGGAGACGTCCCACTTCTCGGCCAGCAGCGGCACGATCCGGCCGTCCTGGCCGAGCTTGACCAGCCCCTCGTAGACGTTGACGAGCAGCGCCTGGGGGATCGCGGCGCCCTCGGTGGAGGTGAAGTCGAGGTTGGCCGGCTCGGCGACGAATCCGACCGCCAGCGACTGGGCCTTGGAACTACCGCCCGCGCCACCGCCCGCACCGCCGTCGGCGCTGCCGCCGCACGCGGCGGCGGCCAGCAGGAGGCCGCCCGCGGCGAGCCAGATCCCGATTCGCCTCATGTCCTACAGCCTCCTGGCTAGTGCACTGGTCGGACCAGTAGGCTACGCACATTGCCAGTCGGCGACGGCTCGGGTCAAGGGGGCTTGCATGGGTGGTCCGCGGTTCGAGCCGGTGCGTGCCGTACGCGCTTACGAGCGGGTCGTGGAGCAGGTCGAGGAGGCCGTCGAGAGCGGCGCTCTCTCGCCTGGCGAGCGGTTGCCGAGCGAGCGCGAGCTGATGGTGCAGTTCTCCGTGAGCAGGTCCACCGTGCGCGAGGCGCTGCGGGTGCTGCAGGCCCGTGGCCTGGTGCGTTCGCGGCCGGGCGATCCCCACGGGGCTGAGGTGCTGCCGTTCACCCCCGCCGCGCTGCACAAGTCGATGACCACGCTGGCCCGCGTGGAGGAGCTGTCGCTGGCGGAGCTGGTGCAGTTCAGGATGGTGCTGGACTCGGCGGCCATCCTGCTGGCCGCGCGGCTGCGCACCGAGGAGCAGCTCGCCGAGATGGGCCGGGCGGTGGAGGCCATGCGGGGCGCGGTCGAGGCGGGGGAGGACGCGTTCGGGGCGGCCGACGTGGCCTTCCACGACGCGGTCGTACGCGCGGGCGGCAACAAGCTCATCGAGATCTGCACCGACGTGGTCCGGTCGATCGTGCTGAAGCTGATCGCCGAGCGCATCGCGGAGGCTCCCGACCGGGAGGCGCTGATGCGGCGGAGCATCCACCACCACGAAGAGGTGATCGCGGCGATGCGGGCAGGCGACGGTCCGCTCGCCGCGAGATTGTCAAGAAAAGCGATGTATGACTATTACGCCGGGTATGTAGAAGAATGTGAGCGAGGTGCCCTCCGGGCTCTGCTGGAGTGACCTGGCCCACAGGGTGTTATGTTGCCGAGGTGGCGCGCGTGGACGGGGACGGGCTGGCGGAGGCCTTCCTGCGCGAGCCGCGGCGATACACCAGTCACCAGGTCGCCGAGATGGCGGGGGTGCCGGTCTATCGCGCGCGGCGGTTCTGGCGTGCGCTGGGGTTCGCGAACGTGCCCGACGACGCGGTCGAGTTCACCCAGTCCGACGTCGAGGCGCTCAAGACGCTGCTCGGCATGGTGACCTCGGGCGTCTACGACGAGGAGCACGTGCTGCTCATGGCCCGCTCGCTGGGCCGGGCCACGGCCAGGCTCGCCGAGTCGCAGGCCGAGCTGGGCGTCGAGGCGCTCGACCAGGCGGGGGTGCCGCTGGCGGAGCGCTCGCGCGCCTGGCGCGTGCGGGCCGAGCGGGTGGTGCCTGACCTGGCGCGGCTGCTGGTCTACGCCTGGCAGCGCCAGCTCGCCGCCGCCGCAGGGCGCATCGCCGACCAGGACATGAGCGCCGTACGCCTGGCGGTCGGGTTCGCCGACCTGGTCGCCTTCACCCGGCTGAGCCGGCAGATCACGTCCGGTGAGCTGGCCCGGCTGATCGACAGGTTCGAGGGCCGCTCGGCCGACGTCGTCACCTCCTCCGGCGGGCGGGTGGTCAAGACGCTGGGCGACTCGGTGCTGTTCGTCTCCGACAAGGCGCACGTGGCGGCGGAGATCGCGCTGCGGCTGGTGGAGACGCACGCCCGCGGCCGGGACATGCCGGAGCTGCGGGTGGGGCTGGCGTCCGGGCCGGTGGTCTGGCGCATGGGCGACGTGTTCGGCACGACGGTCAACCTGGCCAGCAGGCTGACCGCGCTGTCCCTGCCCGGCACGATCCTGGCCGACCCGCAGCTCGCCGAGGAACTGGAGGGCGACCGGGCCTTCCGGCTGAGCGCGGTCAACCGGCTGTCGGTACGCGGGCTGGGCGAGCTGGCTCCGTTCACGGTGGTCCGCGCCGGGAGCGCCTGACCCGGGGGCAAGCGCACGGGCCACCCGGTTCGCCGGTCCACCGGGCGGTACGTAAAGTAGATCATCGTGAACGGACGCGTCGCCGTCGACGGCGAGCTCATGGGTGCCGAGGCGCTCCTCATGCTGGAGGCCCGCTACGGGCACTTCACCGCCATGCAGGTCAGGGACCGCGGGGTGCGCGGGCTGGAGCTGCACGTCGAGCGGCTGGAGCGGGCCAACCGCGAGCTGTTCGGCGGCGGGCTCGACCGGGCGGCGGTGCTGGGCTCGATCCTGGCCGTGCTGGGCGACGACGTACGCGACGCCAGCGTACGCGTCTACGTCGTCGAGGCCGGCGGCCGGCCGCGCGTCGTGGCCACCCGGATGCCGCCGCACACAGCGCCGAAGGGCCCGCTGCGCGTCCTGCCGGTCGTCTACCAGCGTTATCTGCCGCACGTCAAGCAGGCCAGCGGCTTCCAGCAGACCCACATCCTGCGGCTGGCCGCCCGCGAGGGCTTCGACGAGGCGCTGCTGACCACCGGCGACGGCCTGATCAGCGAGGGCGCGATCACGAACCTGGGCGGCTTCGCCGGCGGCCGGCTGGTCTGGCCGGACGCGCCGATGTTGCACGGCATCACGATGCGCCTGCTGGAGCGCATGGACGTGCCGCAGGAGCGGCGGCCGGTGACGGTGGCCGACCTGAGCGGGTTCGACCAGGTCTTCGTCTGCAACTCCTGGGGCGTGATGCCCGTCGGGCAGGTCGGCGAGGTGCCGCTGCGCGAGGATCCCGGGCTGGTGGCGCGGCTGCTGGAGTTCTACGAGGGCGTCGCCCGCGATCCGCTGGATTGATCCGGGAGGCGGGGGCGTTGCACCAAGACGTGACCGCCTACTCGATTCTCGACCGCTCACTCGTCCGCCGGGGGTCGACCCCGGCCGCCGCGCTGCGCGAGACCGTGCGGTTCGCGCGGCAGGCCGAGGAGCTGGGATACCACCGGTTCTGGGTGTCGGAGCACCACAGCGTGCCAGGAGTGGCGGGGTCGGCCCCGACGGTGCTGGCGGCGGCCGTGGCCGCGGCGACCTCGCGGATCCGGGTCGGCACCGGCGGCGTGATGGTGCCCAACCACCGGCCGCTGGTGGTGGCGGAGCAGTTCGGCGTGCTGGAGTCGCTGTATCCCGGCCGGGTCGACATGGGTTTGGGGCGTTCCGTCGGCTTCACGGGGGGCATCCGCAGGGCGCTCGGGCACGGCAAGGACGACGCCGACCGCTTCGGCGACCAGCTCACCGAACTGCTCGGCTACTTCACCGGCACGCAGACCGCGCACCCCGGGGTGCACGCGCTGCCCGCGGAGGGGCTGCGGCCGCAGGCGTTCGTGCTGGCGATGGGGGCCGGGGCGGACATCGCGGCCGAGCACGGGCTGCCGATGGTGATCGGGGCGGGGGCGCGGATGCCGGACGCGGTGGCCCGCTACCGGGCCGGGTTCCGGCCGTCGGCGTGGGCGGCGCGGCCGTACGTCGTCGTCGCGGTGAGCGTCGCGGTCGGCGCGAGCGCGGAGGAGGCGGCGCTGCTGCTGCTCCCCGAGGCGTGGTCCACGGCGCGTTCGCGCGTCGGCGGGGCCTTCCCGCCGCTGGTGCCCGCCGAGGAGGTCGCGGGGGCGGAGATGGGCGCGCGGGAGCGGGCGTACCTGGAGGAGTCGCTCAAGGGGCAGCTCCACGGCACCGAGAGCGAGGTCGCGGTGGCGCTCGGTTCGCTGGTCGCGACGAGCGGCGCGGACGAGGTGCTGGTCACCATGAACACCTACGACCTCGACCGGCGGCTTGACTCCTACCGCCGCCTCGCGTCGATCTTCAGGGGTTAGGATCACCCGAACATCGTTCCGTGCGAGTGAAGGGTGCTCTGATGACACGCCAGCACGCCATCGGTGACCTCCTGCGGCGCACTGCCGCGCGCCACCCCGCCAAGACCGCCGTCGTCTACGGAGACCTGCGGCAGAGCTACGCCGACCTCGATCGCACCGTCAACCGGACGGCCAACGCGCTGGCCGCCCGCGGTGTGGGCAAGGGCGACCGGTTCGCCGTGTTCAGCCACAACAACCACGCGTTCGTGGTGGTGTACTTCGCGCTGGCCCGGCTGGGGGCGATCTCCGTGCCGGTCAACTTCATGTTGCGGGCCGAGGAGGTGGCGTACGTGCTGGAGCACTCCGGCGCGACCGGGCTGCTGGCCGAGGAGGCGCTGCTGCCGGTGGCCGCCGCCGCGGTGACCGATCGGGTGCGGGTACGCGGCGTGATCGGCGCGGGAGCGGACGGCTGGGAGCCGTTCGGCGCGTGGTCCGCCCACGACGACGCCGCGGAGCCCCGGGTGGAGATCGGCGACGACGACCCGATCCAGCTCATGTACACCAGCGGCACCGAGGCCCGGCCGAAGGGCGCCACGCTGTCCAGCCGGAGCCTGATCGCCCAGTACGTCACCTGCGTGGTGGACGGCGAGATGAGCCCCGACGACGTGGAGGTGCACGCGCTGCCCCTCTACCACTGCGCCCAGTTGCACTGCTTCCTCACACCGGGCGTCTACCTCGGCGCCACCAACATCATCCTGCCCGGCGCGAGCCCCGCGGCCATCCTCGCCACGATCGAGGGCGAGCGCGCCACCAAGCTGTTCTGCCCGCCCACCGTGTGGATCTCGCTGCTGCGCCACCCCGACTTCGACCGCCGTGACCTGTCGTCGCTGCGCAAGGGCTACTACGGCGCCTCGATCATGCCGGTGGAGGTGCTGAAGGAGATCGCCGCGCGCCTGCCCGGCGTCCGCCTGTTCAACTTCTACGGGCAGACCGAGATGGCCCCCGTCGCCACGATCCTGGGCCCGGAGGAGCAGCTCACCCGGCTGGGCTCGGCCGGACGGCCCGCGCTCAACGTCGAGACCAGGATCGTGGACGACCACGACCGGCCGGTGCCGCCCGGCGTGGTCGGCGAGATCGTGCACCGCAGCCCGCACGCCATGCTCGGCTACTGGAACGACCCCGACACGACCGCCGAGGCGTTCCGCGGCGGCTGGTTCCACAGCGGTGACCTGGGCGTCATGGACGACGACGGCTACCTGTCGGTGGTCGACAGGAAGAAGGACATGATCAAGTCGGGCGGCGAGAGCGTGGCGGGACGCGAGGTGGAGGAGGCCATCTACGGGCATCCGGCGGTGGCGGAGGCGGCCGTGTTCGGGGTACCGGACGAGAGGTGGATCGAGGCGGTGACGGCCGCGGTGGTGCTGCGCGAGGGTGCGGGGCTGACCGCCGACGAGCTGATCGGGTTCCTGAGGGAGCGGCTGGCGCCGTTCAAGACGCCCAAGCGGGTGGTGTTCGTGGACGCGCTGCCGAAGAACGCCTCGGGCAAGGTACTCAAGCGCGAGCTGCGCGACAGCCTGGGATGAGGGCCTGAGGTGAGGGCCTGAGGCGAGGGCCTGAGGCGAGGGCCTGGGGGCCGCCACGAACGCCTGCGCCGTCCACGGCGCCGTCACCCTTCCGGCGGGCGGCGGTCGAGTGCCTGCGTCCACTTGACCGCCACGGCGGCCACCTGGATCAGCTCGGCGCGCAACCGCTCAGGGTCGGACTCGGCGAACGCCTCCATCACCTCCTCGGCCAGGATGTGCCGCCAGGTCAGGCCGCCGCCCTCGGCCGCGGTGTCGGTCGCCCGCCGCGCGCGTTCGGACTCACCGGCCGCGCCCGCGCCGCCGGTGCCGTCGGGCAGCACCTGCATGCCGAACCTGGCGTCCTGCGCCGCGCGCTCGGCCGTGACCTCGGCCAGGACCCGGGCCAGCGAGCCCGGCACGCCCGCGTCGCCGTCATGTGTCATGATCCCCAGTCTGGCGCACCCGGCGCTCCGCTCAGCTCGCGGGCGCGGGGCGGAAGCCGCGGCCGAGGCCGGCGTGGTGGGAGCAGACGTGGTCGCGGAACGAGCGGGCCGCCGGGGTGAGGCGGTCGCCCGCGGGCCAGCTCACGCAGATCGTCCTGAAGAGCGGCGGTGAGAGCGGGATCTCCACCATGCCCGCCGCGGCCGGAGGCTGGTCGGAACGGGGCAGGACGGCGACGCCGAGCCCCGCCGCCACCAGCCCGCGCACGGTCTCCGTCTCCTGCCCCTCGAACGCGATCCGCGGCTCGAACCCGGCCGCCGCGCACAGGTCGTCGGTGATCTGGCGCAGGCCGTACCCGGGCTCCAGCGTCACCAGGTCCTCCCCCTCCAGGTCCGCCGCCCGTACCCGTCTCCTGGCGGCGAGGCGGTGTGACTCGGGCGCCGACAGCACCAGCTCCTGGTCCGCGAGCGGGTGGCTGACCAGGTCGGGATCGTCGAGCGGCATGGGGGCGACGAACACCAGGTCGATCTCGCCCGCGCGCAGGGCGTCCAGCATGTCCTGGCGGGAGCCCTGCGCCAGGCTGAAGCGGATCGACGGGTTGCGCTCGCGGAAGCCGCCGATCAGGGACGGCACGAGCGTGCGCCCGAGCAGGTGCAGGAAACCGAGGACGACGTGCCCGCTGCCCGGGTCGATCTCCTCGCGCACCTCGCGGGCGGCAGCGGTCATGCTGGCCAGCGCGCGGCCGGAGGCGGCGGCCAGGGTACGCCCGGCCCTGGTCAGGCGGATGCCCCGGCCCGAAGGGAGGACGAGCGGGGCCCCGACCAGGTCCGCGAGGGCGGCCAGGCGGCGGCTGGCGGTGGGCTGGGGGATGCCGAGCAGTTCGGCCGCCCGGGTCACGTGGCCGGTCTCGCCGACGGCGGCCAGCAGGGCGAGGGCCGGGGCCAGGCGGGCGGCCAGCCGGTCGGCCGATTCATCCATCACAGTATGAATTATCGCCTATTACCGCATTGGACGTATTTATTAGCCGTGCTTAGCGTTTGAGGAGTGATGCGGTTCAAGGCTTCCCCCGTCTCCGGCGGCACCCGGCGGGTCAGCGCGGCCGTCGCGGCGGCGGGCTTGTCGTCGTTCGCCCTGCTGTACGCGCCACAACCGGTGCTGCCGCAGCTCGCGACCGCCTACCGGCTGGATCCGGGGAGCGCGTCGCTGGCCATCGGGGCGGCGACCGGGGCGCTGGCCGTCGCGGTGCTGCCGCTCGCCTGGCTCGCCGGGGTGGTGGGGCGGCGGCGGGTGATCCTGTGGTCCGTGGTGGTGTCGGCGGTGCTCGGGCTGGCGTTGCCGCTGGCGCCGTCCTTCCCCGCGCTGTTGGTGATGCGCGGGGTTCAGGGGGTGGCGATCGCGGGGTTCGCGGGGGTGGCGGCGGCGTACCTGGCCGACCGGCTGGGGACGGGACGGCTGGCCGGCGCCGTCGGGGTCATGATCGCGGGCAACTCGGTCGGGGGGATGCTGGGGCGGCTCGGGGCCGGGTTCGCGGCGGAGCCTCTGGGGTGGGAGGGGGCGCTGGTGGCGGTCGCGGGGGTGGCGTCGGTGTGCGCGGCGTTCACCGCACTGACACTCCCCCGCGACACCACCGCCGCCGCTGCCGAAGCCCCTGCCGAAGCTCCGGCGGCCGACGCTCCGACCCACGGCGCTTCGGCAGGCAGCACTCCGGCGGGCGGTGCTTCGGCCCATGGCGCTTCGGCGGGCGGAGCTTCGGCGGCGCGGGCGCGCTGGGGCGGGGCGGGGCTCGTGGTGCCGGTGCTCGTCGGAGGGCTGGGGATGGGGGCGTTCGTGGCGTTGTACAACGCGGCCGGGTTCCGGCTGGCCGCCCCGCCCTTCTCGCTCGCCCCGGCCGCCGCGTCCCTGGTCTTCCTGTCGTACGCGATGGGCACCGCGTCCTCGGCCGCGGCCGGACGGCTGGCCGGGCGTCTCGGACGGACGCCGGCGCTGGTGACCGCGCTGGCCGTGACCGTGACAGGGTCCGCGCTGACCGCGCACCCGTCGCTGCCGGTCGTCGCCGCCGGGTTCGCCGTACTGACTGCCGGGTTCTTCGCGGCGCACGCCATCGCCAACGCCTGGGCCACCGCCGAGGCGCCCCCCGCCGCCCGCGGCCGGGCCGCCGGGGTCTACACACTCAGCTACTACCTGGGCAGCGGCGCCGGCGGCACGGCCGGGGCCGTCGTGTACGGGCACGCGGGATGGACCTGGCTGATCGTGATGACGTCGGCGTGGCTGGCACTGGCCGCGCTCACCGTCGTCCTGACCCACCGGCGAGCGCAGGGTCCGGCACCCGCAGCCACCGCGTCCAGAGCGTCTGTGGAGTCCGGGGCGTCGGGGGCGTCGGGGGCGTCGGGGGCGTCGGGGGCGTCCAAGAGGTTCGGGGCGTTCGGGGTGAAGGCGCCCGCAGTGGAAAATCGCCGAGGCCGGGCCCGCATCACGTGACGGAGCGCTCAAGGGAGTCGGTCAGCCAGCCGTGCATCGCGCCGACCGTGGCCCGCTCGCCGCTGACCTCGCCGACGAGCCGCCAGTAGCGGCGTACGCGGGGATCGCGGTCGCGCTGGACGGCGCCCAGCAGCTCGCGGCGGAAGGCCGGGGTGTCCTCGCTGCGCCTGACCGTGGCGTGGGCGGCCACGAACCGGTCCAGCTCCGGCCCCTCGCGCGGCGGCTCGCCCGCGATCACGGGCGGCCCGGCCAGCGTGATCGCCTCGCCGATGCCGTACAGGAGCTCGTTCTCGTCGCCGATCGTCCGGGAGTTGGCCCGCGCACTGTCGCGCAGCTCGCGCCGCAGCGAACGGTCACCGGCCAGGGCGACCAGCTCGGCGTACGCGACCACCTGCGACGGCGTCGGATCGAACGGCGGCTGCGGAACGGCCATGGCCACGAACGAGACGAACAGTTCCTCGGAGACCGGCGCCACCATCTGCAGCCGCCAGAACTCCACCAGTTCCTCGCGGGCAGCGGCGCCGTCCTCGACCACGGCCAGCAGCGCGAGCCTGGCGGCCTGTTCGCCCGGGTCGGCCTCCTCCACGGACCGCAGCGCGGCCCGCCGCCAGGCCAGCTCGGCCAGGCGCAGATCGAGCGCGGCCCGCTCGGCGGCGACCGCCTCCGCCATGGAACGCTCGCCGCTGAACACGGACGCGATCGCGGTCAGCCCGAGGCCGAGCCCACGCAGCCGCCTGATCATGGCCAGCCGCTCGACGGCGTCGCGACCGAACTTGCGGTGGCCGCCGACGCTGCGCACCGACGCGACGATGCCCTCGTCGCAGTAGAAGCGGATGGTCCGCACAGACACACCGGTGAGACGGGCCAGATCTCCGATCCCGAGTGTGTCGTCGCGCCCAGGCACCTGAACCTCCACTGAGACTGAACGTCTCAACGACACCAACACTACCGTTGGCCAGAGAGGCCCGTCGTAGGCCCTTCAACGGAAACGCCCCCCGCTCCCCCGCTCCCCGGCGAGCCGCTGACAGCGGCGCTCGCCCCTGTCGACGCACCATGCTCGAAAGCCCCACGACAAGCGTGACGCGCTCGCCGCCCTCGCCGCACTCGCCGCGATCAAGCGGGACAAGGAGCCGCCCTTGTGGCGTCGTCACCCCACCAGGTCGTCGATCTCCGTGAGCAGCGCCTGCTTGCGCTCCTCGGCCAGGTACGACGCCTTGACGCCGTTCCTGGCCAACTGAGCCAGCTCCGTCCTGCCGAAGCCGAAGGCCCGCGCGGCGGTCCGGTACTCGTCGGCCAGCGTCGTGGCGAACATGGGCGGGTCGTCGCTGTTCAGCGTCACGTACAGGCCCTCCTCCAGCATCCTCGGCAGCGGGTGCTCGCCGATGGCGGCGACCTGGCCGGTGCAGACGTTCGAGGTCGGGCAGACGTCCAGCGGGAGCTGGGTGTCGCGCAGGTAGGCGACCAGGCGCGGGTCCGCGAGGCAGTTGATGCCGTGGCCGATGCGCTCGGCCCCGTAGCCCTCGATGACCTCCCAGATCGTCTCGGGTCCGGACATCTCACCGCCGTGCGGGACGCTGTGCAGACCGGCGGCGCGGGCGGCCGAGAACGCGGAGCGGTACGCGTCCCGATATTTCGCGCGCTCCTGCTCGATGCCGCCGATCCCGAAACCTACCAGCGCGGCGGGAGGTTCCTGGAGCGCGTGCTCCACCGTCACCCTGGCGGCCTCCTCGCCGTACTCGCCGAAGATGTCGAAGATGTACGCCACCTCCACCCCATGGTCAGCCAGGGCGCGGCTCGCGGCCAGGTCCAGGGCCTGCGTCACCTCGCGCATGGGCATGCCGACCAGGTGGTGGGCGTACGGCGTCACCTGGAGCTCCACATAGCGGGCGCCTTGCGGGGCCAGGTCACGCGCCAGGCCGAGGACAAGGGTCGCGACGTCCTCCGGCTCCCTGACCAGGGCGTTGACGGCCTGGTACACCTGGGCGAAGTGGGGGAAGTCGCGGAAGGCGTAGAAGCGGCGCAGCTCCTCCTCGGTCGTGGGGACCGTACCACCGGGGTGGCGGCGGGCGAGCTCGAGCACGGTGGCGACCGAGGCCGAGCCGACCAGGTGCACGTGGAGCTCGACTTTGGGGAGCGCGTCGATGAAGGCGTCGATGGTCATGGCCACGACCATATGAGCGACATTTCCCAAAACAACAGCCTTCACCGGGAAGTCTCACAGAAGAATGTCAGGTTCAACGTCTTGGAACGGTCGGAGCCCGTGACCAACGCAGAATTTTGCACGACCAGGAAGCACTCCGACATGCCATGGAGGGGATGCCGCCGCGGTGTTCGGAGCGGCCCCCGCGCTGCGTGCCGACTCGGCTCATCTTGCGGAGTTCGGCATCCGGCGGCGATAAGCACGGGGCAGCCCCGTCGGGGAGCGGCAACCGGCACACGTTCGGATGGCTGCCCGACGCGGCCTTCCGACTTACTCCACTACTGGAAGTCAGTCGCAACGCTGCCTGACTGTTCTGAGGCGCAAAAGCTCAAGCGCCACCCCGCGCTCTCCTCGCCACCCTGGGGCGCCAACACTTGGGATGGAGTGAATCGGGCCCACGCCCCCAGAGCCGCCGGGGCGACGACCACTACCTGCAGCCCGTCTGAGACCCCTGAGTCCTGACGAGCGCCGCCAGTTGCCGCACCCCCGCTGCCCTGGGATGCCGTGTGGCGAGGTCGGTCGCGATCTTGTGGATGGAGGGCGCCGGATCTCACCGGGAGCCTCGCGGTGTGCGGCCAGCAGCGCGCGGGCGGTCTCTTCTGGACGGCCCGCTTGCCACCAGGCACGCGCCAAGTCGGTGTGCAGGCGCCCGCGGCGCTCGGTGGTGGGAAACTGACCTGGGTGCAGTAGTCGGCCGACCCGTAGTGCTGCTCCTGCGTCGCCGAGAGACCAGTGGATTCCGACCCGGTACAGCGCGATGCTCGCGGATGTGACCGTGAGCGGCTGACCATGAGGGGCCGATATACGCGCTGCAGCGCGTTCTGCGTCGGCGATCATCTCCAGCGCGCGTTCCCGGTCACCTGAATGAGCCGCGTTGTACGCGCACGTGCACAACAACTGTGCGTACGTCGCCGCCTCAGCGGGGGTCGTCAAGCCCGTAGCCTCCAGATGGTCGGCGGCCTCCGCCGTAACCCGGTCAGCAAGGGCATGCCGCCCCTCGTGGCGCAGGACGATGCCGAGTTGGCGCGTGGCGGACGCCATCGCGACCTGCGACCCGGACAGCCGGGCGTACGCCGTCGCGCGGTCGGCCGTGATCCGTCGCGCGGGCGCACCGAGCTTGGCCAGGACGTCGGTGGCAAGCTCGTAGCACGAGGCCAGCCGCGCATACCCGCTGGGGCCACGGTCCTGCTCGGCAACGGCGTGCGCGACGCTCAGCAGCCCCGGTAGCCGGTCCACGAGCGTGTCCAGCCCCCGGCGTTGAACAGCGCGCGGGCGCGGGCGAGGCGAGCGGCGACCTCGCTCGCCGTCGGCGGAACGGCCGGTGCCGGCAGGATGGCCAGAGCATCGTCCAGCGAGGTCAGCATGTGCGCGGGGACCGTGAGGCCCGCTGCGGCCAAGAAGGTACGGCGTCTCACGGGATCCTCCTGGGACTGAGGCTGGAGGGCGGTTGCCGCCACCGTAACCGACGCCGGATCGGTGAACCCGAGGGCAGCGCCGAGCACGTCGGCTGGGACTCCAGCAGCCTCGGCGACGCGCCGCAGTGTCGGGAGGTCGCTCGTGACCCGACGGCGGGTCTCCAGGCGGGAGATCGTCGACGCCGAGTATCCGGAGGCGCGCCCGAGGTCGGCCTGCCGCCACCCGCGGGCCTGCCGGGCGACCTTGAGCACACCACCGACGTCCTCAGCGCTGATGAGCGCCCGAACCCGTGCTGAGTCCCATAGCGCATCGCGTGCGTACATGTAGCGCTCCTGCGATCACACAGAGTCCTTCCAACGGTACGCCGCCCGGCCGCGGTCAGTGAGCGGAGTTGCACAATCTGCACACGATCTGCGGCATCAGACCGGCGTATGTGAGCCGACCCGCCCGCAGTGTGTCGTGGCGGCATCAGCGCGTACCAACGGAGTTCTCTGAATGGAGGAACGCTCATGGGTGTTGACTTCCTCTGGCTCGAAGTCACGGGCAAATGCCAGCTCGCGTGCGATCACTGTTACGCGTCCAGCGGCCCGGACGGCACGCACGGCACCATGCTGGCCCGTGACTGGATCCGGGTCATCGACGAGGCCGCCGCTCTCGGGGTCACCATGGTCCAGTTCATCGGCGGAGAGCCGACCCTGCACCCGGACCTGCCCCGCCTCGTACGCCACGCCCTGGACACGGGCGTCCAGGTCGAGATCTACACCAACCTCGTGCACGTGTCACCGATCATGTGGGACACCTTCCGCCTGCCCGGCGTGCGCCTGGCCACGTCGTACTACACCGACAGCCCGGAGGAGCACCAGGCCATCACACGGCGGCCAACGCTCAGGGCCACGACCAAGAACATCGCTCGCGTGCGGGAACTCGGAATCCCCCTGCGTGCGGGCGTGATCGGAGTCCTGGAGCGCCAGCGCACGGGAGAGGGCGTCGCGGTCGTGGAACGGCTTGGCGTCGCTGAGATCGGCTACGACGACCTACGCGAAGTCGGGCGCGGCGTCCGGGAGAACGGCCCCGGAGTCGACCAGCTCTGCGGCCACTGCGGCGACCGCAAGGCGGCCATCTCGCCTGCCGGCGACGTATGGCCCTGCGTCTTCTCCCGCTGGCTCCCCGTCGGCAACGTCCTCGACGCGCCGCTCGCCGACATCCTCACGGGCGGGACCTTCGAGCGCATCACCGGCGAACTGCGGCGTGAGTTCGACGCACGCGCCGTTTGCAAACCGAACCAACCGTGCCGTCCCGACCCGTGCAGCCCCGACTGCAGCCCGTCCTGCCAACCCGCACGCAACTGCCGTCCTGCGAACAACTGTGCGCCGAACTACACATTTGGTCCCTGTGCGCCGAAGGATCAGAACTGCAATCCTGTGAGGAACTGCAACCCGAACAAGTGCCGCCCGACCGGCCGCTGAGAGGCCCATGACCAGCCGACACACCGACTCCGGACAGCGCGCCTTTCTGTGGCGCATCCTCGCCGAGGGCGCCCGGCGGCTCGGCGCGTCCCTCACCGGTGACCCGGTGTTCGGCTGGCACGATCGCACCATCGGATCGGCCGCTCTGCGCCAGGGCGGCCGATTCTGGCTACGGGCCACCGCCGAACACCACGACTGGACCGGCGGTGAGACGTGGACCGGCAACCAAGACGCCGCCGACATCACCGGCGTTCCCAAACCGGACCTGCTCGGCCGCGTCGAGTGGGACGAGCCGCCTGTCGCCATCTACGCCGAACTGCTCACCTACGTGCCCGAGGCACCCTGCTCGCCCACTCCGGAGCTGACCGTCGCCCTCGCGCTACCAGACGCATGGTGGACCGATCTGCGTAGCGCCGTCGACACACTCGCCACACATCCCACCCACCGCGGCGCGACGAACATCGTCTCCCTGGCGCGACGCGTCGAAGAGTTCTACGAGCAGCCGATCGACCCGCCCGAGGCGCCGGTCCCGCTGGTGGAGCACACCGATCTGCACTGGGCCAATCTGACCCAGCCGAGACTGTGGATCCTGGACTGGGAGCACTGGGGCGTCGCCCCCGCCGGCTACGGCGCCGCCGTCCTGTACGCGCACAGCCTGCTCGTCCCCGCCGTAGCCCGGCGAGTCCATGACACGTTCGCCGACCTCCTCGACACCCCCACAGGGCGCCTGGCGCAACTGTCCGCCGCGGCGCACATCCTGCACCGCCAGGCGGTCGGCGGCGACTACCAGACCCTCGCCACTCCCGTACGCGCTCTCGCCGACCGTCTGCTCAGCCCCACGAGGGGACGATGATGCTGCTCACCCGTCTGCGCGTGCCGGGACGCACTCCCGGCGGCTGGCCGTTCAGCCTGCCGGCGGTCCGCCACATCGCCGAACACCAGGTGCGGCTGAGCGCGCCGGTCGTGTTCCTCGTCGGCGAGAACGGATCCGGCAAATCGACGATCGTCGAAGCCATCGCCGACGTGTGCGGCATCAACTCCGAAGGCGGGAAGGCGGGCACCAAGTACGCCAGCACGGGTGCGGCGACGCCATTGGGCGAGGTCCTCGACGCCGAGCTGACCTCGGCCGGCCTGCGACTCATCCGTGGCCCCCGGACCAGGCGGCGGGCGTTCTTCTTCCGTGCCGAGACGCTGTTCAACCTGGGGCGGAACGTGTCCGGCAGGCACGGCTTCTGGGAGGAGGACCTCACCGAGCAGTCGCACGGTGAGAGCTTCTTCACGGTCCTGGACCGGATGGTGTCCGGGCCCGGCCTCTACCTGATGGACGAGCCCGAGGCCGCGCTCTCGTTCGGCTCCTGCTTGCGGCTGGTCGCGCTCATGAACCGGGTCGCGGGAGAAGGCGGCCAGATCATCTGCGCGACGCACTCTCCGATCCTCGCGAGCCTGCCCGGGGCGCAGATCCTGGAACTCGGCGACCCCGGCATCCGGGACGTCCTGTGGGAGGAGTTGGAGCTCGTGGATCACTGGCGCCGCTACCTCGCCAAGCCGGACCTCTACCTCCGGCATGTCATGAACGGCGACGAGTAGCCGACGACGGCGGTCGCGAATGACCGGGTGAGCGGCGTCATGGTCGGCGGCCTCCTGCCGCTCGGCCTTCTCCGGCGGCCCGTCCCGTGCATGGCCCGAGCGGCGGTGGAGGGCGGCGACTCAGCGCATGCGCTGAGTACGCGTGTGGACTTGACCTCCAGTGGGACTGGAGTTTCTACGGTGACGGCGTACCCCGTGGAGAGGAGTCACATCATGACCGTAGAAGATGCCTCGGTGGATGCCGCCCGGATCGTGGAGGGGCTGTGGGAGCAGACGGCCGGGTTCGCGCGCGCCGTGGCCGGAGGGGAGCCCGACGCCCGGGTGCCCACCTGCCCAGAGTGGCGGTTGCGCGATCTGGTCGGGCACATCGGGCAGGCGCACCGCTGGGCGGCCGAGGTCGTCCGCACCGGGACGCCGGTGCCGGTGCCCGACCCGCGCGAGGCCGACCCGGGCACGCCCGCCGCATGGGAGGAGTGGCTGCTGACCGGCGCCGGGGAACTGGTCGCAGCCGTACGGGAGACCGAGGACCGGGCTCGGGGACGGGCCGAGGTGTGGTCGATGGTGGGGCCGGTGCCGCCTCGTTTCTGGCTGCGCAGGATGTTTTGCGACACCGCCGTGCACCACTACGACGCGGCCGTCACGACGGGGGCGGCGTTCGAGATCGCCGACGACCTGGCGGCCGACGTGCTGACCGAGGGCATGCAGCTCCTGGCGACGCCATGGGCGCGGTCCGCCAAACCGGAGCTGGCGAAGCTGCGCGGCCGGGGCGAGCGCCTCGCCGTCCTGCCGGACGGGATGGCGGGCTGGCTGGTCACCCGTACGCCCGAGGGGATCCGGTGGGAGCGGGGGCGCGGGAACGGCGACGTGGAGCTGTCGGGGCCGGTGGCCGAGTGCATGCTGGTGCTCGCGCGGCGGCTGCCGCCCCGGGACGTCACCGGCGACCGGGCGCTGCTGGAGCACTGGCTGGCGCACACCGCGTTCTGAAGGGCGGTCGGGTCAGAGCTCGACGTACGTCTCCGGGTCGCCGCCGATGCGTCCGCCGGTGGACAGGTCGTCGAGGCGGGCCATGTCCTGCGGCGACAGGCTGAAGTCGAACACCTCGAGGTTCTGCCGCGTGCGGCCGGGATCGGCCGACTTGGGGATGGGCACGGCGCCCAACTGCAGGTGCCAGCGCAGCACCACCTGCGCAGGAGTACGCCCGTGGGCGGCGGCCACCTCGGTCACGACGGGCTCGTTCAGCAGCTTGCTCCCGGCGCCGAGCGGGCTCCACGACTCGGTCACGATGTCGTGGTCGGCGCCCCAGGCGCGCAGGCCGCTCTGGGGGAAGCCGGGATGCAGCTCGATCTGGTTGACGACCGGCCAGACGCCGGTGTCGGCGACCACGCGTTCGATGTGCTCGGGCGTGAAGTTGGACACCCCGATCGAGCGGACCAGGCCCTGCTCGCGCAGGTGGACGAGGGCCCGCCAGGTCTCGGTGTAGAGGCCGCGGCCGGGCAACGGCCAGTGGATGAGGTACAGGTCGACGTAGTCGAGCCCGAGCCTGGCCCGGCTCGCCTCGAAGCCGCGCAGGGCCGCGTCGTAGCCGTGGTGGGAGCCGCGCAGCTTCGTCGTGACGAACAGGTCCTCGCGGGCCACCGGCGTCTCCGCCACGGCGGCTCCGACGCCGCGTTCGTTGCCGTACGAGGCGGCCGTGTCGATCAGCCGGTAACCGAGCGTGAGGGCGTTCGTCACGGCCTGGTGGGCCTCCTGGTCGTTCATGGGCCAGGTGCCCAGGCCCAGGCGTGGCATCGAGTGGCCGTCGGCGAGCATGACGGTCATGGCGTGGTCCTTCCCCCGTTGACGTGACGGGATCCGCTTCGGCGTGACGGGCGGGTGCGGATGTGCCAGGCGGTGTCGGCGTGGCGGGTCCCTTCGGCGGGGGCTCCTCCTACCCTCGCGATCCGCCCCCAACCGGCCCTGGCCCGGGGCCGGGGCGCCCGGTCAGCTTTCGAGGTAGCGCAGGATGGCCAGCACGCGGCGGCTGTAGCCGGGGTCGCGGGGCAGGTCGAGCTTGTCCGTGATGGCGTTGACGTGCTTCTCGACCGTGCTGAGCGAGACGTGCAGGCGTTCGGCGATGGCGGCGTTGACGTATCCCTGGGCCAGGTGGCGCAGCACCTCGCCCTCGCGTGGGCTGAGCCTGCTCAGCGGGTCGGCGCGGGTGGTGCGCGCCAGGAGCTGGCGCACCACCTCGGGGTCGAACGCCGTGCCGCCCGCGCGTACCCGCTCCAGCGAGTCGAGGAACTCGGCCACCTCCGAGACGCGGTCCTTCAGCAGGTAGCCGAGCCCTTCGGTGGCACCGGCCAGGAGCCGGGCGGCGTAGTGCTGCTCGACGTACTGCGACAGGACGAGCACGGCGACCCCCGGCAGGCGCTCGCGGATCTCCAGCGCCGCCCGCAGCCCTTCGTCCTTGTGCGTGGGCGGCATGCGTACGTCGATCACGGCCACGTCGGGGCGGTGTCGCGCGGCGGCGTCGAGCAGCGCGGGCGCGTCGCCGACGGCGGCGACGACCTCGTGCCCGGCGTCGGCGAGCAGCCGGGTGAGGCCCTCGCGCAGCAGGACGGAGTCGTCGGCGAGGATCACCCGCACGGCGGCGCCTTGGGCAGCGTGGCGCCGATCCGGGTGGGGCCGCCGGGCGGGCTGTCGACGGTGAACGTGCCGTCGAGGGCCAGCACCCGCCGCGCCAGCCCGGACAGGCCGCCGCCGGAGGGGTCGGCGCCTCCCTTGCCGTCGTCGGATATCGCCACGCTCACCGTCCGCTCGTCCTCGCTCAGCACCACCAGGATGTCACGCGCGGCGGCGTGCTTGACCGCGTTGGTGAGGGCCTCGCGGGCGACGAAGTACAGCGCGGTCTCGACCTCCGAGGCGAGCCGCGCGCCGAGACCGTAGTGCACGGTGACGGGCACCCCGGCCCGCTCGGCGGCTCCGGCGAGCGCGGCGCGCAGGCCCAGCTCGTCGAGCGCGGTGGGGTAGACGCGCCAGGCCACGCTGCGCAGTTCGTCGAGGAGGCGGCGTGACTCGGTGTAGGACTGTTCGACCAGCTCGGCGATCTGGTCGTGGTCGCTGCTGTGCCGGGCGCGGCCGAGCAGCATGGCCAGCGCGACGCCGCGCTGCTGCACGCCGTCGTGCAGGTCGCGTTCGATCCTGCGGCGCTCGTCGTCCACGGCCCTGACGATGCCGGAACGGGTGGCGGTCAGCTCGGCGATGCGCCTGCGCAGCCGTTCCTCAGGGCCGGGGCCGAGGAAGTGCTCGGCCAGGCGGCGGTCGGCCGCGGCCATGGCCACGGTCAGCAGAGCGAGCACGACCACCGTGAGCAGGCCGGTGGCCAGGCCGAGCGCGCCGTCGCTGGTGACGATCTTGACGCCGGGCAGGTCCAGCGGCACCGGCCGCGAGTGGCCCCACAGCAGGTCCCACGTTCCGCCCAGCAGCAGGAGGACGGCCAGGAACA
>NZ_BAAAZP010000019.1:68868-95332 GCF_039536965.1 Nonomuraea antimicrobica
GTCGCGTTCGGCGTCCTGGGCGGCCGTGTCGGTGCCGAGCCAGCGGGACAGGCGGGCGCGTTCGAGCGCGGTCAGCCGGGCCAGCCCGCGCCTGGCGGCGGGCCGCAGCGCGGGCATCAGCGCCGCGGGCCCCGCCGCGATCAGGAAGACCAGCTCGGCCAGGGCGAGGAGCGTCCCCAGCACGACCCCGGCCGGCACGCGGGCGATCCGGCCGCCCGTCACGCGCCCTGCGACGCCCCCTGCGACCGGCCCTGTGATCGGCCCGGCGACATGCCCAGCGAGCTGCTCTGCCGCGGGCGTGGAGTCCATGCGTCGCGAGTCTATGCGTCGCGGCGGCGCAGCACGGCGTGGCCCGCCACCACGGCCGTCGCCGTCCAGGCCAGCAGCCACACCAGCCCCTCCCCCGCCGAGTACGGCATCGGCCCGGCCGTGACGTTGTCCGTGCTGCCCATGAACGCCAGCCCCGCGAACGCCGGCATGCGCAGCGCCGCGGCCACCGCCGCCTGGCTGCCCGTCATGAGCAGCATCAGCGGCAACCCCAGCAACAGCATGAACACCACGGTGAGCGTGCCCGCCGCACTGCGCACGGCCGTGCCCACGCCCAGGGTGAGCACCGACACCAGCGCGAAGAACACGCCGACCCCCAGCAGGTCGGGCACCACCTGCCCGGCGGGGGCCACGACGAGGCCCCCGAACACGTCGAGCGACAACAGCGCGTAGACGGCCGCCGTCGCCACCGCGCCCGTCAGCACCCCCGCCGCGACCATCACGGGGGCCACCACCAGCGCCTTGGCCGCCAGGAGGATCCCGCGCCTGGGCGTGGCCTGGAGCGTGACGCGGATGCCGCCGGAGGCGTACTCCGAGGTGATCGTCAGCATGGCCAGGGCCACCAGCGCGAACTGCACGAACGTCGTGGCCGACACCACGGGCTCGCTGGCGACGACCCGCACGCCCGTCCCGCCGTCACGCAGGGCCTCGGTGGCGGTGGCGCCGCCCAGGGTGACGGCGGTCAGCACCATGAGAGCGGACGCGCAGGCCAGGCACCACCACGTGGACCTGACGGACCACAGCTTCGCCCACTCCGACCCGATCGTCTGCCGCAGTGTCCTCATACGCCCGCTCCGTACTCGACGCTGCCCGAGGTCAGCTCCTGGTATGCCTGCTCCAGGGACGCCTCCCTGGTCCGCAGCCCGTGCAGGCGGATCCCGGCCTCGTGGGCCAGGTCGCCGATCCGCTCGATGGGGGCGCCGGTGGCTTCGAGCTCGTTCTCGCCGAGCCGCCGTACCGCGATCCCGGCGGCGCGCAGGCGTTCCGCGAGGTCGCCGGCGTGCGGGGTGCGGACGAGTACGGCCGTCAGCGAGCTGCCCGCCAGGACGTCGGCGAGCGGGGCGTCCATGATGAGCCGGCCCTTGCCGATGACCACGAGGTGGTCGGCGGTGAGCTGCATCTCGCTCATGAGGTGGCTGGAGACGAACACCGTGCGGCCCTCGGCCGCCAGCGAGCGCATGAGGCCGCGGACCCAGCGCACGCCGTCCGGGTCGAGCCCGTTGACGGGTTCGTCGAACATCAGCACCTCGGGGTCGCCCAGCAGCGCCGCCGCGATCCCGAGCCGCTGGCTCATCCCCAGCGACAGGGCTCCGGCCCGCCTGCGCGCCGCGCCCGCCATCCCCACCGTCTCCAGCACCTCGTCCACCCGCCGCCGCGCGATGCCGTTGCTGCGCGCCAGCGCCGTCAGGTGGGCACGTCCGCTGCGGCCCGGGTGGGCGGCGCGCGCGTCGAGCAGCGCGCCGACGGTGCGCAGCGGATCCCTGAGCCGGGCGTACGGGACGCCGCCGACGAGCGCGGTGCCGGAGGTGGGCCGGTCGAGGCCGAGGACCAGCCGCATCGTGGTCGACTTGCCCGCCCCGTTCGGGCCGAGGAAGCCGGTCACCGTGCCCGGTCTCACCTCGAGCGACAGGTCGTCCACGGCGAGACGGTCGCCGTACCTCTTGCTCAAACTCTTCAGGCTGATCACGCCGCCCACGCTAGGAGCCCCGCAGGGCCGCCACCATGGGGGCGAGCCGCCGAGCCGAATGGCGGAAAACCGTAACGGCGGCCGCTCTTCGCGCCCGGCGGCGGGCCTCAGGTCAGGAGTAGGCGGCGTTCATCCACTCGGGGGCCTCGCCGAGCAGGGTGCGCAGCTCGTCGAGCAGGGCCTCGTCCACGGCCTGCCCGGCCCGCGACAGGTCCTCGATCCGACGGCACAGCTCCGCCTCGCGGGTCGCCCCGACGGTCGCGCAGGCGCCCTTGAGCCGGTGCGCGAGCTCGGCCGCCGCCGCCAGGTCACCGGCCCGCACCGCCTGCCCCAGCTCCTCGAACGTACGCGTCGCGGTCGCCAGATAGGCCCGCGCGACGTCCGCCAGCGCCTCCTGCGACAGCCCCGCCAGCTCGGGCGGGAGCCCGGCCGAGGCCGCCCACTCCGGGATCCTGGCCAGCACGCGCGGCCAGTCCACCGGCTTGGCCAGGTGGTCGTCCATGCCCGCCTCCAGGCACCGAATCCGGTCGTCCGGCATGGCGGCGGCGGTCATGGCGATGATCGGGGTGTGGACCTGCTCGCGTCTCCTGATCTCCTCGGTGGCGGCCAGGCCGTCGAGCACGGGGAGCTGGCAGTCCATGAAGACCAGGTCGTACTCGCCGGCCAGCACCGCCCGCACGGCCTTCTCGCCGTCGTCGACCACCTCGACCGCGTGCCCGGCCTGCGCCAGTACGAGCAGCGCGACCTGGCGGCTCACCTCGTCGTCCTCGGCCACCAGGATCCGTACGCCGCCGTCGGGGCTGCCGCCGTTGCCCGCGACGGCGTCGCCGGGGGAGTCGCAGGTGCCCAGGGCGTTCTCGGCGGCGGCGAGCAGGCGGCGGCGGCTGAGCGGCCGGGTGATCGACTGGACGGCCCGCTCCCCCGCCGCGCCCGGCCAGGCGAACCCGGCCCGCCCCGGCGTGACCACCACGATCACGCTGGTGGCCTGGAACAGCGGGTCGGTGAGGATGACGTGGGCGAGCGAGCCCGGCGCGCCCGCTTGAAGAGGGCCCGCCTGGAGCGTGCCCGCCTGAAAGGGACCCGCCGGGTGCGGGCCCGCGCCCAGGTCGAGCGCCACGACGGCCAGCTCGTACGGCTGCCCGCTCCCGGCGGCGGCCCGCAGCAGCGCCAGGGCGGACTCCTCGTCCATGGTCTCCTCGACCTCGGCCCCGGCCTGCGCCAGGAAGCGCGCGGCCAGCGTACGGTCCTCGGGACGCTGGTCGGCGACGAGCGCGCGCCGCCCCTCCAGCGCCCCGGCTCCCGGCTCCGACCAGTCCAGGACGTCCACCGGCAGGGTCGCCCAGAACCGGCTGCCCACCCCCTCCACGCTGTCCAGCCCGATCGAGCCGCCCATCAGCTCGACGAGCTGTCGGCTGATGGCCAGGCCCAGCCCGCTGCCGCCGGTCCTGCGCGTGATCGGCGAGTCGACCTGGCGGAAGACGCCGAACACCCGCTCGCGGTCATGGGGGCCGACCCCGATCCCGGTGTCGGCCACCGCGAACCTGAGCACCGCCCGCTCCTGGCCCGGCTCGCCCTCGTGCAGGCTGACCTGTAGGTCCACGCCGCCCTGGACGGTGAACTTCAGCGCGTTGCCGACCAGGTTCGTCAGCACCTGGCGCAGCCGGGCCGGATCGCCGCAGACCTGGCCCGGCACGTTCTCGTCGAGGCGCAGGGTCAGCCAGAGCCCCTGCTCGTACGCGTGCGGCGCGAACGGCGCCACCACCTCGTCGCACAGGCGCGGCAGGTCGAACGGGACCGCCTCGACCTGCAGGTGCCCGGCCTCGATCCTGGACAGGTCGAGGAAGTCGTCGAGCAGGCGCAGCACGTTCTGGGCCGACTCCTGGGCGGTGGTGGCGTAGTAGCGCTGCTCGTCGTTCAGGCGGGTGCCCATGAGCAGGGAGTTCATGCCGAGCACGCCGTTGATCGGGGTGCGGATCTCATGGCTGATCTTGGCCACGAACTCCGACTTCGCGCTGGACGCGCTGACGGCCTCGTCCCTGGCGGCGGCCAGTTCTGCGGCGTACCGGGACAGGGTGGTCTGGGCCCGGCGGCGGACCCGCGTGCTGTGGATCTGCAGGCCGAGCCCGATGAGGATGAGCAGGGCGAGCAGGGCGGCGACAGTCAGCACGTTGGCGCGCACCTGTTCGGCCGAGGCCAGCGCCTCGGCGGCGGAGACCTCGGCGGTGACCGTCCAGCCGATGCTCGGGATGGGCTCGGAGGCCGACAGCACCGTGCCGTCGATGCCGTGGAACATGCCGTTCCACGCCTGACCGGCGAGCGCGGCGTCCACCCGGGGGTCCTCGCGCAGGGAGGTGAGGGCGTAGAGCTTGCGGCCCGGGTCGGCGACCAGCACGCCGGCCTTGTCGGTGATGAGCAGCCGGATGTCCTGCGCCTCTGCGGCCTCCTCGGCGAACTCCTGGATGGCGTCGAGGCTGTAGACGACGGTGAGCATGCCGAGCATGCGGGTGCGGTCGGCGCTCTGGATGGGCACGGCCACCGCCACCGCCCTGGACACGCCGACCATCGTGGGCGTGTACGCCTGCGAGACGTGGGCCTGGTGCCGGTCGCGCACGGCGCGGTACCAGTCGGTGCTGGTGGCGTCCTGCGGGAGGACCGTCGGCGGCTCGGCGCCGAGCATGTCGCCCTCCGGGGAGATCATGATCAGGCCGCTGACGCCGTCGCGCATGCGCTTCAGCTCGCCGAGCCAGTCGCGCAGGGTGACGGGTGTCGTGTCGCCCACCGCGTCGCGTACCTGGGGGCGCTGGGCGAAGGAGGTGACGAGCTGCTTGAGCGAGCTCATCTGCTGCTCGACGACGACCCGGCTGACCGAGGCGGTGGTCGTGACCCGGTCGGTGACCTCCTGGCGGACCGCGTCCTCCGACATGGAGATGCTGGAGGAGGTGAGCAGCGCCAAGGGCAGCAGGCCGAGCAGCGTCCACAGGGCCGTCACCGCGAGCAACCACCGCACGGGCGTCCGTCCCTCCCCCCACTCGTTCGGGTACAGAGTAGGAAAGAACCAGCCAGTTCGCTGGTTCCCCGTGAGCAGAACGCACAAAAGTCGATCTTTTTTAATAAAACCCACCTAAGCTGGAATGATCTACCAGTTTGACGAGGAGCGTGGCGATGCCTGAGCTCAGGGACATCACCGTTCTCATCGTGGACGACGACCCGGTGGTCACCGCCGCACTGCACGCTCAGGTGAACCGGGTGCTCGGGTTCAGGGTCGTGGGCATCGCGCACACCGGGCACGCGGCGCTGGCCGCCGCCGGCCGCTTCGCGCCCCGGCTCGTCCTGCTCGATCTGCACCTTCCGGATATGCCCGGCCTGGAGGTGGCGCACCGGTTGCGGCGGCCCGATCAGCCGCCCACCGACGTCATCGTGATCTCCGGCCGCAAGGAGTCGGCCACGGTACGCGCGGCCATGCAGCGCGGCGCCCTGTACTACCTGGTCAAGCCGACCAGGGCGGGCATACTCGAACAGACCCTGCTGCGCTACGCGGCGACCGCCGAGCAGCTCGAGTCGGGCGGCCGCTTCGCCGAGCAGCAGGAGATCGACCGCATCTTCCGCTCGCTCCACCTCGACCAGGCCGCCCGCCCGAAGAGCATCTCCGCCGCGACCGAGCAGGCGGTGCTGGACGCGCTCGCCGGGGTCGAGGAGGACGCCTCGGCGCACGAGCTGGCGGGGATGATCGGCGTCAGCCGGGCCACCGCCCGCCGTTACCTGGAGCACCTGGCCGAGCGCGGCCTGGTCGAGGGCCGCCCGCGCTACGGGCCGACCGGCCGGCCGCAGAACCGGTACCGGGTCCGGTGAGAGCGCTCCGGGCGCTGGTCGCGGCGATGCTGGTGTGCCTTTCGACCGCGAGCTGCGCCGAGCCCGGCGCCTTCCCCGAGGGTTCCACCATGGCCCGCATCAGGGAGCGCGGCGTGCTGACCGTGGGCATCAAGTTCGACCAGCCCCTGTTCGGCTACAAGGACCCGGTCAGCGGGCGGATCACCGGGTTCGACGCGGAGATGGCCCGGCTGGTGGCCAAGGACCTGACGGGCAGCGAGCGCAACATCCGCTTCGTCGAGACCGTCTCCCGCGAGCGCGAGAACTTCATCGAGCAGGGCATGGTGGACCTCGTCGTCGCCACGTACTCGATCACGCCGTCGCGGGCCGAGCGGGTCTCGTTCACCGACCCGTACTACTACGCCGGGCAGGACCTCCTGGTCAGGCGGAACGACTCCACGATCAACCAGGTGTCCGACCTGAAGGGCAAGGTCGTCTGTACGGCCATCGGCTCCACCTCCGTCGACCGCCTGCGCACCATCGTGCCCGAGGCCGACCTGGAGATCGTGGACGCCTACAGCATCTGCGTGCCGGCGCTGGTGGCCGGCCGGGTCGACGCGCTCAGCACCGACGACACCATCCTGCTCGGGCTGCTGGCCCAGCATCCCGACACGTTGCGGCTGGTCGGCAAGCCGTTCGGGCGCGAGCCGTACGGGATGGGCATCCGCAGGCAGGACGTGGCCTTCCGCGACTACCTCAACGGGCTGATCTCCCGCTGGCTGCGCGACGGGGAGTGGGACCGCGCCTACATGGCCACCATCGGGATCACCCCCGGCGCCACCTCCGACTCCGCCCGGCCGGCCAATCGCTGAGCAGAACGATCAATCGCTGAGCAGAACGATCACAAGCCTCCCCCCGGCACACCCGGCTCCTACGGTTACGCCAACGCTGACCGACACAAGGAGCGTGACGCATGAGCCAGGCGGATCTGATCGTCCTGGACCAGGTCAACAAGCGCTTTGGTGATCACCATGTGCTCAGGGACGTCAGCCTGACCGTCGGGCAGGGCGAGGTCGTGGTGATCATCGGCCCGTCCGGGGCGGGCAAGTCCACGCTGTGCCGCGCGATCAACCGGCTGGAGACCATCGAGTCCGGCACGATCAGCCTCGACGGGACGCCGCTGCCCGCCGAGGGCAAGGCGCTGGCCCGGCTGCGGGCCGAGGTCGGCATGGTCTTCCAGTCGTTCAACCTCTTCGCGCACAAGACCGTCCTGGACAACGTCGTCCTCGGGCAGGTCCACGTGCTCAAGCGGTCGAAGGAGGAGGCCGTGCGCAAGGCCCGCGAGCTGCTCGACCGGGTCGGCATCGGCGGCCAGGCCGCCAAGTTCCCCGCCCAGCTCTCCGGCGGGCAGCAGCAGCGGGTGGCCATCGCCAGGGCGCTGGCCATGGACCCGAAGGCGATCCTGTTCGACGAGCCCACCTCGGCGCTGGACCCCGAGATGGTCAACGAGGTGCTCGAGGTCATGACGGCGCTGGCCCGCGAGGGCATGACCATGGTCGTCGTCACCCACGAGATGGGCTTCGCCCGGCGGGCGGCCGACCGGGTCGTCTTCATGGCCGACGGCGAGATCGTCGAGCAGAACACCCCCGACGCCTTCTTCGGCGCGCCCAGCAGCGACCGCGCGCAGTCCTTCCTCGCCAAGATCCTCACCCACTAAGGAGTGACATGTTCGGCAGATCCCTCTACGCCGTCTTCGCCGTGGTCGCCGTCACCGCCACCGTCGCCGGGTGCGGCGGCGGCCAGGGCGACTACGCCTCCGTCGTGGACAAGGCCAAGAACGACAAGAAGCTGGTGATCGGGGTGAAGGCCGACCAGCCGGGCCTCGGCCTGCGCACCCCGGACGGCGGCTTCACCGGCTTCGACATCGAGGTCGCCAAGTACGTGGCCAAGCAGCTCGGGGTCGAGCCGTCGGGCATCACGTTCAAGGAGACCGTGTCGGCCAACCGTGAGGCGTTCATCGAGCAGGGCCAGGTGGACCTGGTGGTGGCCACGTACTCGATCACCGACGCCAGGAAGCAGAAGGTGTCCTTCGCCGGGCCGTACTTCGTGGCCGGGCAGGACCTGCTGGTCAGGTCCGACGACGCCGTGCTGACCGGGCCCGAGACGCTCAACGGCAAGAAGCTGTGCTCGGTCGCCGGCTCGACCCCGGCGCAGAAGGTCAAGACCGAGTACGCCAAGGAGGTGCAGCTCCAGGAGGAGCGGACGTACTCGGCGTGCGTGGACCGCGTGCTCGGCGGCCAGCTCGACGCGCTCACCACCGACAACGTCATCCTCGCCGGGTACGCCGCCCAGCACGCCGGCAAGCTCAAGGTGGTCGGCAAGCCGTTCAGCACCGAGAAGTACGGCATCGGCCTGAAGAAGGACGACACCAACGGCCGCAAGGCGGTCAACGACGCCCTGGAGAAGATGTTCTCCGACGGGAGCTGGACCAAGGCGCTGCAGGCCAGCGTGGGCTCCTCCGGTTTCGCCGCGCCGCAGGCCCCGCAGCTCGAGCGGTACTGAGGCGGCATGGACGCGTTGCTGACCGAGGGCGGCACCATCCTGGCCGCCTTCTGGATGACGGTGCGGCTGACGGCGGTCAGCACGCTCGGCTCCCTCGTGCTGGGGACGGTGCTGACCGCCATGCGGGTCTCCCCGCTGTCGTCCCTGCGCGGCGCCGCGAGCGCGTACGTGACCGTGGCCCGCAACACGCCGCTGACCCTGGTGCTGCTGTTCACCGGCCTCGGCATCGGGGCGAACCTGGGGCTGGAGCTGTCGGACGACCTCGCGACCAACAACTTCTGGCTCGCGGTCATCGGGCTGACCGCCTACACCTCGGCGTTCGTCTGCGAGGCCCTGCGCTCCGGGCTCAACACCGTACCCGTGGGGCAGGCGGAGGCCGCCCGCTCGCTGGGGCTGGGCTTCGTCAAAACTCTGCTGCTGATCACGCTGCCCCAGGCGTTCCGCGCGGTGGTGGCGCCGCTGGGCAGCATCCTCATCGCGCTGACCAAGAACACCACGATCGCGCTGGTCGTGGGCGTGGGCGAGGCGTCGGTGCGGATGCGCGAGCTGATCGAGACCTACGGTGACCAGGTCATCGAGATCTTCCTCGGCTTCGCCGCCGGCTTCGTGCTGCTGTGCCTGCCGACGGGGCTGCTGTTCGGCTGGCTGTCGCGGCGGCTGGCGGTGGCCCGGTGAGCGCCTACACGAACCTGTACGAGGCCCCGGGGCCGCGCGGGATCGCCCGCAACCGGATGCTGACGGCGGCCGTCGCGCTCGGCCTGCTGGCGGTGGCGTACGTCGTCTACGTGCGCTTCGACGCGAAGGACCAGTGGGCGGCCGACAAGTGGCTGCCGCTGCTGCGCGGGGACGTCTGGGCCACGTTCATCCTGCCCGGCCTGGCCGGGACGCTGTCCGCGGCCGTCGCCGGGGTGGTGCTGGCCGGGCTGTTCGGAATCGTCTTCGCCACGGCCCGGCTGTCGGAGCACCGGTGGATCCGGGTGCCGGCGGCCGTGGTGGTGGAGTTCTTCCGCGCCGTGCCGCTGCTGTTGCTGATCTTCTTCGCGTTCTTCGGCTCGTACGTGCTCATCGGGGTGAACATCTCGGCCTTCGCGGCGGTGGTGTTCGGGCTCACGCTCTACAACGGGTCGGTGATCGCCGAGATCATCCGGGCCGGGGTGCTGAGCCTGCCGAAGGGGCAGCGGGAGGCGGCGTACGCGGTCGGCATGCGCAAGGGGCAGGTGATGCGGCTCGTCCTGCTGCCGCAGGCGCTGAAGGCCATGCTGCCCGCGTTGGTCAGCCAGTTCATCGTGCTGCTGAAGGACTCGGCGCTCGGCCTGATCGTGGGCTACGACGAGCTGGTGGACCGCGGGCTGAACGGGATCGCGGCCAACTTCTCCAACGTGATCCCGGCGGCGATCCTCATCGCGGCCATCTTCATCGTGATCAACATGGCGCTGGACCGGCTGGCCCACCGCCTCGGGGCCGCGAACCAGCGGTGACCCGAAGGGCGGGAATGTGTAGAAAGGGAGCCATGTCCCTCTCCCCCGGCCACACGATCCCGTCCCGCGGCCCCTTCACCGGCCGCACCATCCCCGAGCTGGCCCGCGACCTGCGCGACGGCAGGACGACCTGCACCGCCCTGGCCGAGCGGGCCCTGGACGCCGCGGCGGCCATGAACCCGGTGCTCAACGCGTTCGTCACCGTCGACGCCGCCGGAGCGCTGCGGGCGGCGCGGCAGGCGGACGACGAGCTGGCCCGGGGCGCCGACCGGGGCCCGCTGCACGGGATCCCGGTGGCGGTGAAGGACCTGATCATGGTGGCCGGGCTGCCCGCCACCATGGGGTCGCGGCACTTCGCCGGGTACGTCCCCGGCGAGGACGCCGAGTGCGTGACCCGCCTGCGCCGGGCGGGCGCGGTCATCGTCGGCAAGACCACGACCCACGAGTTCGCCTACGGCCCCACCGGCGACCGCTCCGCCTCCGGCCCGTCGCGCAACCCGTGGGACCCGGCGCGCATGTCGGGGGGATCCAGCGGGGGCAGCGCGGTGGCCGTGGCGGCGGGCATCGTCCCGCTCGCCCTCGGCACGGACACCGGCGGCTCCGTACGCATCCCGGCCGCCCTGTGCGGGATCGCCGGGTTCAAGCCCGCGTACGACGCGATCCCGGCGGACGGCGTGTTTCCCCTGGCGAGGTCCTTCGACCACGTGGGCGTGCTCGCGGGCCATGAGACCGACTGCCTGATCGCCTACCGCTGCCTGGCCGGAGTGGAGCCCGCCGGGGACGAGGAGGAGTCCGCGGACGCGCCGGGACGGATCGCGTGGCTGGACACGGACGGCACGGACGTCTGGGACGAGCGGGTGGTGCGGGCCGTCCGGGCGGCGGCCGGCCCCATGGACGAGGTGCGCCTGCCGGAGGGGCTGGCCCAGGAGGCGCGCGTGACGTACACCGTCATCCAGTCCTGCGAGGCGGCGTCCGTGCACGCCGAGCGGCTGTCGGACGCGCCCGAGCTGTTCGGCTCCGAGCTGCTCGAACGCCTGCGCGCCGCCGCGGAGGTGCCCGGCTGGCGCCACGTCCGCGCCCTGGCCGCCCGCGAGCGCCTGGCCGGGGAGTTCGGCGCGCTGTTCGAGCGGCACGACGTGCTCGCCCTGCCGACCGTGCCGCTGACCGCGCCGCCGCTCGACCGGCGCGAGGTGGAGCCGGCGGGCCGGACGATCGAGGTCCGTCCCGCCCTGCTGGCGCTGACCTGCCCGTGGAACGTGCTGGGTTTCCCGGCGCTGACGGTCCCCGCGGGCACCGTGGACGGCCTGCCGGTCGGCCTGCAGCTCGTCTGCCGCCCTGGCGACGAGCCGCTGCTCTTCCGCGCCGCGGCCACCCGCCTGACCGGGACCTGACGACCGGTCAGCGGTCGGGGGCCGTACGGTCGGGGGCGGAGGCGGCGGGGTCGAGGGCGTGCAGGATGCCGGTCTCCAGACCGGTGTCATACCCGGCCCGGTACGCCGCCCGGTACGCCCGGTCCCCGAGCAGCTCCCGCGCCTGCCGTTCGCAGCGCTCTCGGGCGGAGACCCACTGGCGGATGCCGATCTGCGCCCGCCCGATCGTGTCCCACACCTGCTGGGCCAGCCCGAGCCGGCGCGCGGCGAGCTCGGCCTGCCCGGAGGCGGACGCGGCGCACGCCAGCACGTCGAGGGCCAGCGCGATCCCGATGTTGTCACGCAGGCGGTGCTTGACCGCCAGCGCCGCGCGGGCGAAGCCCTCAGCCGCCTCGAAGTGCCCGAGCGACAACTCCACCTGGGCGCGGAACAGCTCGGCGTACGCGCGCATCCAGCGTTCGCCGTGCCTGTCGCACTCGGCGCGCATCGCCTCCAGCGTCTCGATCGCCTCCTCGACGCGGCCCCGCGCGGTGTGCACGTGGCTTTGCCCGAGCCGGGCCAGCAGCGTCGGCAGGCTGAGCCCGTGCTCGGGCCTGTGCACGGCGAGCAGGCTCTCGGCCAGCGCGAGCGCCAGCGCCAGGTCCCCCCTGATGGTGGCGGCGGCCATGACCATGGCCTGGGCGGCGAGCGCGGCGGCGGGGTCGCCGAGCTGCTCGGCGATCCCGGCGCACTCGGCGGCCCAGGCCATGCCGGCGGTGGGGTCGCCCTGCACCATGAGCATCAGGCTGCACACCCACAGGGCCCGGTTGCGCACGACGCTGGGCTCGGTGTCGAGTTCGAGCGCGCGTTCCAGGTAGTGCTGGCCCTCGCGGAGGAAGCCGCAGGGGTACCAGAAGAACCACAGGGCGGCGGCCAGCTCCAGCGCGGCGTGGTCGCCGGGGGTGGCCAAACTGAAGTCGAGCGCGGTCCGCAGGTTCTCGTGCTCGGCGGTGGTGCGGTCGATCCACGAGACCTGGTCGGGCCCGAACCAGGCGGTGTCGCCGCGGCGGGCCATGGCCAGGAAGTAGTCGCGGTGGCGGCGGCGCAGCTCCTCCTGCTCACCGAGGGCGCGCAGCCACATGGCGCCGTACTCCCGGATGGTGTCGAGCATGAGGTAGCGCTCGCCGCCGCCGGTCGGCGCCCAGATGAGGATCGACTTGTCGGCCAGCCCGGCCAGCAGGTCCGGGATGCCGGCGGCGGGCAGCAGCGCGTCCGCGCAGACCTCCGCCGCGGCCCGGTCGTCGAAGCTGCCGGCGAAGGCCGAGGCGCGGGCCCACAGCAGCCGTTCCTCGGGGGTGCACAGCTCGTGGCTCCACCCGACCGCGGTACGCAGCGCCTGGTGCCAGGGCGGGTCGGCGTCGAGCACCTCGGCCTCGACGTCGCCCAGCAGCGCGAAGCGGTCGTCCAGCCGGTCGCACAGCTCCTGCGCGGGCAGCTCGCGCAGCCGGGCCGCGGCCAGCTCGATCGCCAGCGGCAGCCCTTCCAGGCGGCGGCACAGGCGTACGACCTCGGCGCGGTTGCCGTCGGTGACGGTGAAGCCGGGGACGACGGCGGCGGTGCGCTCGGCGAGCAGCGTCACCGCGTCCTGGCGGCCGCCCCCTGCGGCGTCGGGCAGGGGCAGCGGGTCGATGCCGAGCACCTGCTCGTCCGGCAGGCCCAGCGGGCGGCGGCTGGTGGCCAGGATCGACAGCCGGGGCGCGGCGGCGAGCAGCTCGCGGGCCGTGCGGGCGCAGGCGTCGATGAGGTGCTCGCAGGTGTCGAGCACCAGGAGGAGGTGCCGGTCCATGAGGTACTCGCCGAGCACCTCGGTCATGGGCCGGGTCGTACGGTCGGCCAGCGGCAGCGCCTCGGCGATCGCGTACGGCACCAGCGCCCCCTCGTCGAGCGCCGAGAGCGCGACGAGCCAGGCCCCGTCGGCGTAGCCGGGCTCCATGAGGGCGGCGGCCCGCAGCGCGAGCCTGGTCTTGCCGACGCCGCCCACCCCGGTCAGCGTCACCATCCGGTGCTCGCCGCACAGTCGGCGGATGTGGGCGAGCTCTCCGCGACGGCCCACCAGGCTGGTCATCTCCGGCGGCAGATTCCCGGCGTGCCGCCCACCCATGTTCATGGTCCCCACCCGTCCGGCTCCGTCCGCCGCCCTCGGTGAACAGCAGCTTGCCGGACGCGAGCCGGATCCGCCACGAAAAGTGAGAAAGTGACTACCCAACCGGCGCGGTCGCCGGCGTTTCCGCCTGCTCACCCGGCCAAAGGCGGGTCCGTGAAGATCCGGTAACCCGCGCGAAAACCTGGGCCTATACACCAAACCAAGCGCTTGCTACGCTCCGCCCATGGTGTCCACGATCGTCTGGGGTACCGGCAACATCGGCCGCGCCGCCATCCGCGCCGTCGCGGCCCATCCGGCGCTGGAACTCGCCGCCGTCGTCGTCCACGACCCCGCCAAGATCGGCCGTGACGCGGGCGAGCTGGGCGGTCTCGGCCGCCGCCTGGGCGTCGCGGCCACCTCCGACGCCGGGGCCGCGCTGGCCGCGGGCCCCCGCGCCGTCGTGTACGCGGCCTCCGGCGACATCCGTCCCGACGAGGCCCTGGCGGACGTCGTCCGCGCGATCCGGGCCGGGGCCGTGGTCGTCACGCCCTCCCTCTACGCCCTCTACGACCACCGCGGCGCCCCGCCCGAGGTACGCGAGCCCGTGCTGGCCGCCATCGCCGAGGGCGGCGGCTCGCTGTTCGTCTCCGGCGTCGACCCCGGCTGGGGCAACGACGTGCTGCCGCTGCTGGTCAGCGGGCTGGCCACGACCGTGGACGCCGTACGCTGCCAGGAGATCTTCGACTACTCCACCTACGACCAGCCCGACTCCGTCCGCTACCTGGTCGGCATGGGCCAGCCGATGGACTACGAGCCGCCGATGCTCGCGCCGACGGTGCCGTCCATGGTGTGGGGCGGCCAGGTGCGGCTGATGGCCCGCGCCCTGGGCGCCGAGCTGGACGAGATCCGCGAGCACGTCGAGCGCCTCCCGCTCGACGCCACGGTGACGACGGCCTCGATGGGCGCGTTCGAGGCGGGCACCCAGGGCGCGGCGCGCTTCGAGGTGCAGGGCGTCGTCGGCGGCGTGCCGCGCATCGTGGTCGAGCACGTCACCCGCATCCACCCGTCCTGCGCCCCAGGCTGGCCGCTGCCGCCGAGCGGCGCGGGGGCGCACCGGGTGATCATCGAGGGCCTGCCGCGCATCGAGGTCACGGTCGAGGCCGTCGACGAGGAGGGCAACCGCTCCGCGGGCGGCAACGCCACCGCCGTGGGGCGGCTGGTCGGGGCCATCGACTGGCTCGTGGCGGCGGGGCCGGGGCTCTACGACGCGCTCGACGTACCGCTGCGACCTGCCGCCGGCAGGCTCGGAAGGAGACTGCCATGAGGATCGACATCCCGGAGGGCAAGGACGCGATCGAGTACGTGTGGGGCGAGCTGGTGCCGGGCATCGGCCCCGCCGCCTCCCGCTTCTCGATGGCCGTCTACGCCCACACCACGCTCGGGCTGCGCGAGTTCGAGGCGGCCCGGCTGCGGATGGCGCAGATCAACGGCTGCGCCTTCTGCCTGGACTGGCGGACCGAGCGGGACGGGCACAAGGTCGAGGAGGACTTCGCCGAGTCGGTGGCGCAGTGGCGCACGACCGGCGCCTTCGACGAGCGCACCCGGCTGGCCGCCGAGTACGCCGAGCGGTACGCCCTCGACCACCACGGGCTCGACGAGGAGTTCTGGGCCCGGATGACCGCCTGCTACAGCCAGGTGGAGATCGTGGAGCTGAGCATGTGCCTCGGCTCCTGGCTGGCCTTCGGCCGGCTCAACCACGTCCTGGGCCTGGACACGATGTGCCGGCTGCCCAGCGGCCGCTCCCCTTCCCCGAACCGAGAGTGAGGCCCGCCAGATGAGTCAGAACAGTGTCTCCCGCCGCGGCTTCATCGCCGGAACAGGCTCCCTGCTGGGCGCCGCCGCCCTCGGGGTGCACGCCGCGCCGGCCCGCGCGATCCCCTCCGGCGCGCGGGTCCCGGCGCTCGTGATCGGCACCGGGTACGGCGGCTCCGTGGCCGCCCTGCGCCTGGCCCAGGCGGGCGTGGACGTCCACCTGGTCGAGATGGGCATGGCCTGGGACACCCCCGGCCCGGACGGCAAGATCTTCTGCAACACGCTGGAGCCCGACTACCGCTCCTACTGGCTGCGGACGCGGACCAAGGCCCCGCTCAACTACTTCCTCGGCTTCCCCCTCGACCGCGACATCCCCCGCCACACCGGTGTCCTGGACGCGGAGGAGTTCGGCGGCATCACCGTCTACCAGGGCCGCGGCGTCGGTGGCGGCTCGCTGGTCAACGGCGGCATGGCGGTCACGCCCAGGCGCGAGAACTTCGCCTCCGTGCTGCCGTCCGTGAACGCCGACGAGATGTACTCCGTCTACTACCCGCGCGCCAACGCCGCCCTCGGCGTGGCCACGATCGACCCGGCCTGGTTCGAGACCACGGCCTGCTACCAGTACGCCCGCGTCGGCCGCAAGCACGCCCAGCGCTCCGGCTTCCCGTTCGTGTTCGTCCCCGACGTGTACGACTGGGACTACATGAAGCAGGAGGCGGCCGGCACCGTCACCAAGTCGGCGCTGGCCGGCGAGATCCTCTACGGCAACAACCACGGCAAGAAGTCGCTGCAGAAGACGTACCTCGCCCTGGCCAAGGCCACCGGCCGGGTCACGGTCTCGGCGCTGCACAAGGTCACCTCGGTCGCCCCGGCGGCCGGCGGCGGCTACACGGTGACCATCGAGCAGATCGACACCACCGGCGCCACGGTCGCCACCAAGACCGTCACCGCCGACCGGGTGTTCTTCGCCGCGGGCAGCGTCGGCACCAGCAAGCTCCTGGTCAGGCTGAAGGCCACCGGCGCGCTGCCCGCCCTGAACGCCGAGGTCGGCAAGGGCTGGGGCGACAACGGCAACGTCATGTGCGGCCGGGCCAACCACCTGTGGGACCCGACCGGCCAGCTCCAGTCGTCCATCCCGTGCTGCGGCATCGACAACTGGGCCGCCGGGGGCGCGTTTGCCGAGGTCGCGCCGCTGCCGACCGGCATCGAGACGTTCGCCTCGTTCTACCTGTCCATCACGAACAACCCGCACCGGGCGCAGTTCTCCTGGAACGCGGGCGCGGGCAAGGTGGAGCTGAACTGGCAGACCGCCTGGAAGCAGCCGTCCATCGACATGGCCAAGACGATCTTCGACAAGATCAACGCGAAGGAGGGCACGATCTACCGGACGGACCTGTTCGGCGTCTACAAGATCTGGGGCGACCACCTGACGTACCATCCGCTGGGCGGCGCCGTGCTGAACCGGGCCACCGACAACTACGGCCGCCTGACCGCCTACCCGGGCCTGTACGTCATCGACGGCGCGCTGATCCCCGGCAACGCCACGGTCAACCCGTTCGTGACCATCACGGCGCTGGCCGAGCGCAACATCGAGCACATCATCGCCACCGACCTGTGAGCGGCGCGACGCGGCCGTCGAGAGCGGCCGCGTGCCCCGCCCTCCCCAGAGGGCACATCCGCGTACGTCCACCACTGTGTGCCCACCCGTAACTCGCGGTCCACCTGGGCCGCTTACGGTGCGCGCATGACGATCCGCAGGTTATTCGCGAGCGTGCTGTCCGCCGTCCTCGCAGGCGGTACGGTCGCCGTCGTGCTGACCCAGACGCCTCCCGCCACGGCCGAGCGCCGTGGCGACACCCCTCTCGTGATCGGCCACCGGGGCGCCAGCGCCGACCGGCCCGAGCACACCCTCCTGTCGTACGAGGCGGCCATCGCCATGGGCGCCGACTACATCGAGCCCGACCTCGTCTCCACCAAGGACCACGTGCTGGTGGCCAGGCACGAGAACGAGATCTCCGGCACCACGGACGTGGCCGCGCGCCCCGAGTTCGCCGACCGGCGCACCACCAAGACCATCGACGGCCGGCCGGTGACCGGCTGGTTCACCGAGGACTTCACGCTGGCCGAGCTGAAGACCCTGCGCGCCAAGGAACGCGTGCCCGACCTGCGGCCCGACAACACCGCGTTCGACGGGCTGGCGGAGGTGCCGACCTTCGAGGAGGTCGTGAAGCTGGCGCTGGAGCACGGTGTCGGCGTCTACCCCGAGACCAAGCACCCGACCTACTTCGACTCCATCGGCCTGTCGCTGGAGGAGCCGCTGCTCGACGTGCTGAACCGGTACCGGGTGCGCAAGGCGTACATCCAGTCCTTCGAGACGGCGAACCTGCGTGACCTGCGCGGCAGGACGCGGCTGCCGCTGATCCAGCTCATCACGTTCGGCGGCGCCCCCTACGACTGGGTGGCCTCGGGCAGCACCCGCACCTACGACGACATGGTCAAGCCGGACGGGCTGCGCGAGGTCGCGCGATACGCCGACGGGATCGGCGTGGACACCCGCCGGGTGGTGCCGCAGGACGCCTCCGGCCGTACGCTGGAGCCCACCACGCTCGTCTCCGACGCCCACCGCAAGGGTCTCGACGTGCACGTCTGGACCGTCCGCAACGAGAACTCCCAGCTCCCCACCGACTACCGGCTCGGCAACCCGGCCTCCCCCGCCTACGCGCGGGCCACCGGGAACGTGATGGGCTGGCTGAAGCGGCTGCTGGACCTGGGCATCGACGGCGCGTTCTGCGACGACCCGTCGATGGGCCGCGCGGTGGTGGCCAAGCGCTCCCTCTGACGGGCCAGGCACGGCGGGCGCTCACCGTCCCTCCCGGAGGTCTCTGGGAGCGCCCGCCGCGCCCCATGGATTTCGCTGTCCCCTATGTGCGGTCCTCAAGAGGAACCTGCTGGGGCAGAGGGAAGAGCCGGCGCCACCTGTCGACCACCGAACGGTCCCCTTCCAGGCGGGCCACGCCGCCGGCGAGCACCTCGTCGAGGGGCCGGTCGGTGCGGAGCAGGGTGAGCAGCGTGGTCAGGTCGGTGTCCAGGGTGGCGTGGGGCCGGTCAGACCTGCCCCGGCTGACGTCGATGCGCCCGTCGGCGATGGCCACCTGAAAAGTGTCCTCGCCGAGGCGAAGGTCGAGGGTCGCGGTGAACCCGGCGGCGGCGCGGGCGTCGAACAGCGCCTCTAGCGAAAGCAGCAGCGAGTCGACCCCGATCGGCGCGTCCAGGCGCATGCCCGGTGAGCGGCCGCCCCACCTGGCCAGGGACACCACGATCGGTTGCAGCTCGGCACCCCAACGGGTCAGCTCGTACACCCAGGACGCGGCGGGTCGGGGCAGTCGGCGGCGGCGGACGATCCCGGCCGCGGCGAGGTCGCGTAGTCGCTGGGTGAGGATGTCCGTGCTGACCCCGGGCAGCCCGGACAGCAGGTCGGTGAATCGTTTGGGGCCGAGCAGCAGCTCGCGGACCACCAGCAGCGCCCACCGCTCCCCGACCAGGTCCAGGGCGTGGGCGATCGCGCACCCGTCGTCGTACCTTCTCTTTCCCGCCACGCAAGGGATGCTAGCAAAGCTCGTGGGAGAAGCCGTCTTCAAGGTTGGATTTTCCAAGTAAGCACTGCTAATGTCCAACCGTCCGGCTCCGCTGGACCGAGACAGACGAGCCGAGGAGGCAACCCATGCCCGTGTTCACCGTCGATGTCCCGCAGGGCGCGCCACCGGTCGCGAAGCAGCAGATGCTGAAGGAGATCACCGAGGCGCTTGACGAGGCGTACCAGATACCCGACACCCGAGGCTGGCTGCGCGAGTACCCCGTCGAGAACATCTCCCAGGACGGACGGGTCGGCGCCGAACCGGCGCGGCCGGTCTGTTCGCTGGAGGCGCCGGAACTGTTCAGACTGGACGCCAAGCGCAAGCTGGTGCAGAAGATCAAGTCAGCCATTACGGGCGCCTACCAGGGCATCGCCAACACCGACGAAGTGCTGGTGCTGATCAACGAGTACCCGCTGCACAACGTGGGGTGGCGAGCCGGCCTGCAATCAGACAAGCCGGAAATCGTGGCTGCCGTGACCCAGGCCAACGGCTAGCCCGGCGCGCCCGACCGGTCGCCTGCGGAATGACGGCAGGGTCATTCCCGCCAGTGCCCCCAGAAGAATGGGGCCCTATCTCATAGTCCCTTTCGGCAGGGACCAGTTCGGCGCCTGCTCACTCAACTGAAAGGAGATCGCGCCGCAAAGCTCACGCTCAGCGACGTCACCCACGAGGTCATGATCGTCGAGTTCTTCGCGGGCTTCTTCGCCGACATCGGCCCACCGATCCAGGACGGCGAGCACGAGTGACCACTGCTCGGCGGTGAGCCTCGGTGTCACGACCTCATCGTGGGGCGGCCAGGAGCCCGACCCCGGTGCACCAGGTGTCCAGTGAGCGATCTGCTGCAGCCGGCCTCGCGGATGCCGCCCGCCAGGTCGACCAAGTCCCGGCGATCACCCTCCACCGCTTCGACGCTCACCTCGTTGTCCATCGAGCCGTCGATGAGGTGCCACTGGCCCATGGTCATCGACACGGGAAACGTCACGGCGTCGCCCTTGGGGAATGGATCCATGGCACGTGACGGTGTCGACATGACTCTCGATTGTCAACGTTCGCGGCTCCCCCGTGATCCCATCATGATCAGGGGGAGCCGCTTTTCGAGCTACTTCGCCGGCGGTGTCCTGACGGGGAGGCGGGGTGCCGGAACTGTCGGGGCCTGCGAGTAGTGTGTCGGCCCATGGATCGGCAACTCACTCTGATGGTCGTGCACGCCCACCCCGACGACGAATGCCTCAGCACCGGCGGCATCCTCGCCCGCTACACCGAGGAGGGCATCCGCACGGTCCTGGTCACCTGCACCAACGGCGAGCAGGGCGACGACGAGGGCGGCGTCAAGCCAGGCGAGCCCGGCCACGACGACGCGGCGGTGGCCCGGCGGCGGCTCGGCGAGTTGCGCGAGTCGATCGCCCACCTGGGCATCGACCATCTGGAGCTGCTCGGCTACCGCGACACCGGCATGGTCGGCTGGGAGACCAACGCGCACCCGGAGGCGTTCGCCAACATCCCGGTCGAGACGGCCGCCGCCCGGCTCGCCGCGCTGATGGAGCACTACCGGCCGCAGGTCGTGGTGACCTACGACGAGACGGGCGGAGGCGGCTACGGCCACCCCGACCACGTGCAGACGCACCGGGTCACGATGGCCGCCGCCGAGCGCAGCGGCATCCCCGACAAGCTCTACTACACGGCCATGCCCAGGTCCGCCATGCGGCGGATGTTCGAGCTGATGCGGGAGCACGGCGTCGACCTCGGCGACTTCGAGCCCGGCGACGACTTCGGCACCCCCGACGAGCGGGTGACCAGCGTCGTCGACGTCAGCCCCTTCGTGGAACGCAAGATCAAGGCCCTGCGGGCGCACGAGAGCCAGGGGGAGAACATCTTCCTGCTGCGCATGCCCGACGAGGTCCAGCACCTGGCGTTCGCCCACGAGACGTTCGAGCGGGTGCTCAACAAGGCCGACGCCCCCGACCACGAGGACGACCTGTTCGCGGGCCTGCGCGACACCTGACCACCCCTCCCGGACACCGAAAGCCCGGGGATCGCGGATCGCGGATCGCGGGGAAAGTTTCACCGCTACGGCACTGTCACCTTGATCGGGTGGATCGGATCGGGCGTGCCGGTTGAGATCCGGCCGCGGGCATCCTACGGTGCTGACAACACCCCCCATTGTCCGGTCAAGGAGTCCGTCATGCGCGCCCGCCTCGTCCCGGTCCTGATCATGGTCCTGCTCGCCCTGGGCATCGGCGTCCCGCCGGCCCAGGCCCAGAACGGCTTCGACTTCTCCCGAGCGGAGGTGTCCGTCACGGGCCTGCGGGTCCCGTGGGCGATCGCGTTCCTGCCCGACGGCAGCGCGCTCGTCTCCGAGCGGAACACCGGCCGCATCATGCAGGTGCGCCCCGGCCAGGCGCCGACCGCGGTCGCCACGGTCAACGGCGTACGCGCTTCCGGCGAGAGCGGCCTGCTCGGCATCGCGGTCTCGCCCACCTACGCCCAGGACGGCTGGGTGTACGCCTACTTCACCAGCACCAGCGGCGACAACCGCCTGGTCAGGCTGCGCCTGAGCGCCCCGCAGACACAGCCGGTGATCTTCTCCGGCGTCCCGAGCGCCACCATCCACGACGGCGGCCGCATCGCCTTCGGCCCCGACGGCATGCTGTACGTGGCCACCGGCGACGCGAACAACACCGCCAACTCACAAAACCTCGGCAGCCCGGCCGGCAAGATCCTGCGCATGACGCCGACCGGCGGCGTCCCGTCCGGCAACCCGTTCGCGAACTCCCGCGTCTGGAGCTACGGCCACCGCAACGTCCAGGGCCTGGCGTGGGACTCCCAGGGCCGGATGTACGCCAGCGAGCTCGGCCAGAACACCTGGGACGAGCTCAACCTGATCCTGCCGGGCGGCAACTACGGCTGGCCCACCTGCGAGGGCACCTGCTCCGGCACCTCCTTCCGCAACCCGATCGTCACCTGGCCCACATCCCAGGCGTCCCCCAGCGGTCTGGCGTACGCCCACGACACGCTCTTCATGGCGACGCTGCGCGGCCAGCGCCTCTGGACGGTGCCGATCAGCGGCGGCATCCCGGGCACGCCGAGCGCCGAGTTCACGACCACGTACGGGCGGCTGCGCGCGGTGGCCGCGGGGCCTGACGGCCGGCTGTGGGTGGCGACCAGCAACCACGACGGCCGCGGCACCCCGGTGCCCCAAGACGACCGCATCGTCCGCGTCCCCCCGGCCGCCGGGTAAGCACCGAGCCCGTCCTCCCGGCGACCGGCGGCGGTCGCCGGGACCCCTACGGGTGCGCGGGAGCCCTACGGGGTGGGCGGGGGCAGTTCGCCGGAGCCGCGGACGACCAGCCGGGTGGGGACGATCGCGCGGCGCGCCTTCGAGCGGTCGCCGTCCAGCCGCGCCAGCACCAGCTCGGCCGCCGCGGTTCCGACCGCGGCCGGGTCCTGGGCCACCGCCGTCAGGGGCGGTTCGAGCGCCTCGGCCAGCGGCAGGTCGTCGAACGCGACCAGCGCCACGTCCCTGCGTCCCGCCCTCGACAGCGCCACCACCGCGCCCATGGAGGCGAAGTTGTTGCCGGTGAACAGCGCCGTCGGCGGGTCGTCCCGGTCTAAGAGGCGCTGCGTGGCGAGGGTGGCGGCCTCCACCGAGTGCCCCGTCTCCACCAACGACCGGTCGAACGGCAGGCCCGCGGCGGTGAGGGCGTCGCGGTAGCCCTGGAAGCGTTCGCGGCGGGTGTAGAGGGTGGCGGGCAGGTCGCCCACGAACCCGATCCTGCGGTGGCCGTGCGCGATCAGGTGGGCGACCCCGGCCCGCGAGCCGTCGCGGTTGGCGCTGACCACGCAGTCGGCGGTCAGGCCGACGGCGGGGCGGTCGAGGAAGACGATCGGCAGCCCGGCCATCCGCTCGGAGCGCAGGTGGCGGTGGTCACTGGCCGCCGCAGGCACCACCATGAGCGCGCTCACCCGGCGGCCCAGGAACGTCGCGATCAGCGACTGCTCCAGGTCGGCCGTCTCGTCGGAGGTGCCGACGATGAGCGTGAGCCCGCGGGCGCGTACGGCGCTCTCCACGCCGTCCGCGACCGTGCCGAAGAACGGGTTGCCCAGCTCGGGGATGACCAGCCCGATCGCGGCGTCGCGCGCGCCGACCCGGATGTTGCGGGCCATGAGGTTGGGCCGGTAGCCCAGTCTCCTGACGGCCGCCATGACCCGCTCGCGCGTCTCCACGGCGACCGGGCCCTCGTCGTTGAGCACCCGGGAGACGGTCTTGGCCGTGACCCCGACCTCACGCGCCACGTCTGTCATCGTCGGACGCCGCATTTCGCTCATGCTAGCCGTCTCTTACCGGCCATCTCTTACCGGCCGTCTCATGCCAACCATCTCATTCCGGCCATCTCATTCCGGCCGCACCATTGCGACCGCACCGTTGGGCCGCCTCATTCGGCCGCCTCATTGAGCCGCCCTATTCAGCCGCCTCATTCAGCCGCTCGCGATCAGGACAGGCCGATCGCCTTCGCCGCGCCCTGGTCCGCCACCACGGCCTTGCCCTCCGACACCTGGAGCGCCCCGGTCATGATGGCCACGACCTCGGCCATGCTGTGGTCGCGCGGGCTCAGCTCGGCGACCCTGCGGCCGAGCCGCTGGACGTGGACCCGGTCGGCGATCTCGAACACGTGCGGCATGTTGTGGCTGATCAGCACCACCGGCGTGCCCCGGTCGCGCACCTGCCTGATCAGGTCGAGCACCTGGCCGGACTCCTTGACGCCGAGCGCGGCGGTGGGCTCGTCCATGACCACGACGCGCGTGGCCCAGGCCACCGCCCTGGCCACGGCCACGCCCTGCCGCTGCCCGCCCGACAGGGACTCGACCGGCTGGGTGAGCGAGCGCAGCCCGATCTTCAGCTCGGCCATGTGCCGGGCCGACTCCTCGCGCATGCGCCTCTTGTCCAGCATGCGGAAGACCTTGCCGAGCACACCGGGTTTGCGCAGCTCGCGGCCCAGGAACATGTTGGTGGCGATGTCGAGCGAGGCGGCGATCGCGAGGTCCTGGTAGACGGTCTCGATGCCGTGCCTGCGGGCGTCGAGGGGGTCGCGCAGGCGCACCGCCTCGCCGTCGAGCCGGATCTCGCCCGCGTCCGGCTGCAGCGCGCCGGTCAGCGCCTTGATCAGGCTCGTCTTGCCCGCGCCGTTGTCGCCGATGACCGCCAGCACCTCGCCGGGCATGAGGTCGAAGTCGGCGCCGTCGAGCGCGGTCACGTGGCCGTACCTCTTGACCAGGCCGCGGGCCTGGAGCACCGGGGTGGTCATCGAGTCCTCCTGCGGGAGAGCTGGTCGACGGCGACCGCGAGGATCACCAGGACGCCGGTGATGAGCGTCTGGTAGATCGACGCGACGCCCATGAGCTGCAGGCCGTTGCGGAACACCCCCACGATGAGCGCTCCGACGAGCGTCCCGAGCACCAGGCCCCGGCCGCCGAACAGGCTGGTGCCGCCGAGCACGACCGCGGTGATGCTGTCGAGGTTGTCGGTCTGGCCGGCCTGCGGGTCGCCCACACCGGTACGCGAGACCAGGAGCAGGGCGGCGACGCCGTACACGAGGCCGGCCAGCGTGTAGACGCCGACCAGCAGGCGGCTCGTCCTGATGCCGGACAGACGGGCCACCTCGGGGTTGTTGCCGAGCGCGTACACGTGCCGGCCCCACGCGGTCGAGCCCAGCAGGTACGCGAACAGCAGGAACAGCAGGATCGTCAGCAGCGAGCCGTAGGTGACGTTCGTCTGGCCGACCTGGAACGTCTGCCCGAGGAACGTCAGCAGCGCCGGCAGGTCGGTCACCGTCTGCTCGGCCGAGTAGATGTGGGTCAGGGCGAACGCCACGTTCAGCATGCCCAGCGTCACGATGAACGGCGGCAGCGAGATCCGTGTCACCAGCAGCCCGTTGACCAGCCCGAACCCGGCGCAGACGGCCAGCCCGGCGGCCACCGCGAGCAGCGGCGGCAGACCGGAGTCCACGGCCAGCTTGGTCATCACGATCCCGCCGAACGCCATCACCGCGCCGCACGCCAGGTCGATGCCCGCGGTCAGGATGATCAGGGTCTGCCCGATGGCCAGCGTGCCGACCACCATGACCTGCTGGATGATGAGCGAGAAGTTGGGCCCGGTGAAGAACTGGCCGGTGTTGAGTCCGAAGAACAGGCAGGCCAGCAGCAGCGCGGCCAGCGGCCCGGCGACGGGGGTGCTGACCAGGCGGCGCGGCAGCGACGCTTCCATCACGGCCATGCTCAGCCCCAGCAGTTGGCCAGGCCGAAGGCGGTGTCCTCGGCCTCGACCCCGGGGACGGCCCGGTCGGTGATGAGGGTGACGCCGGTGTCGGTGTACCCGGTGGCCTTCTGGCCGCCCTTGGCGAACGCGGCCACGGCCTTGACGCCGTCCCCGGCCATCTTGAGCGGGTACTGCTGGCTGGTGGCGGCGATCTGGCCGGACTGCACGGCCTTGGTGCCGGTGCAGCCGCCGTCCACGGAGACGATCAGCACGTCCTTCTCGCGGCCCTTCGCCTTCAGCGCCGTGTACGCGCCCAGGGCGGCGGGCTCGTTGATGGTGTAGACGAGGTTGATGTCGGGGGCCTTCTGCAGGCAGTTCTCCATCGCGGTCTGGCCTCTGGCCTGGTCGCCGCGGGTGTCCTGGGAGCAGACGACGGACGGGTCGCCCTCCTGCACGCCGAAGCCCTTCAGGAAGCCGTCGTGCCTGAGCCGGCCGACCGTGACGCCGGGGGCCAGGTCGAGAGTGGCGATCTTGGCGGGTTTGCCGGCCATGGCGGCCTTGGCGTACTGGCCGATCAGCTCGCCGGCCCTGAGGTTGTCGGTGGCGAACAGGGCGTCGGTGGCGTCCTGGGGCTCGGTGGGGGTGTCGAGGGCGATGACCATGACGCCCGCGTCGCGGGCCTTCTTGATGGCGGGCACGATGGCCTTGGTGTCGCTCGGCGTGATGAGGATGCCCTTCACCCCGGCGGCGACCATGTTCTCGACGGCCGTGATCTGGGAGGCGTTGTCGCCGTCGAACTTGCCCGCGGCGCTCATCAGCTCCAGCCCGTTGGCCTGGGCCGCCTTCTCGGCGCCTTCCTTCATCTTGACGAAGAACGGGTTGGTCTCGGTCTTGGTGATGAGGCCGACCTTGGGGGTGCCGGCGGAGCCGGGGGTGCTCTGGCTGCCTGCGCCGCAGCCGGCGATCAGGAGGGCGGCGGTGAGGAGTCCGGCTGGAAGTTTCGCGTTCATGCCGTTCCTATCAGCGGGGATTCGATGTCATCGTTGACACCTGACAACGTTGACATCTGCTGTTCTGCGATGATGAACTCCGATTTCAGAAACGTCAATGCCCCCGTGCCGTAACGAATCGGCAATGTGCCTGATGAGAGGCCGACCCGATGATCGCTGTCCTGGGCGAGTGCGTCGCCGACGCCTTCACCGGCCCTCGGGGCCGGGCACCCGGGCTGGAGTTGCGGGCGCTGCCCGGCGGCAGTCCCGCGAACACGGCCGTGGCGCTGGCGCGGCTGGGCACGCCCGCCCGCTTCCTCGGGCGGATCTCGCGTGACGTGTTCGGGGAGCTGTTCCGCGACCACCTCACCGCCTCAGGGGTGGACCTGTCGGCCGCCGTCGAGGCCGGGGAGCCGAGCACG
>NZ_BAAAZP010000019.1:95401-103891 GCF_039536965.1 Nonomuraea antimicrobica
TCGACGCGGGCGGCCGGGCCGACTACACCTTCTACGCCGAGGGCGCCGCCGACTGGCAGTGGAGCGCGTACGAGCTCGACTCCGCCCGGCTCGGCCCCGCCTCCTGTCTGCACACCGGCTCGCTCGCGCTGGTCAGGCAGCCCGGCGGGGCGGTGGTGGAGGAGTTCGCGCGCAAGGCGTCGGCGCGTGCCACGGTCTCCCTCGACCCGAACGTCCGCCCGACGCTGGCCTCGAAGGACGACTACCGGGTGGCCCGGTGGTGCGAGTGGGCCGACATTCTCAAGCTGAGCGACGACGACCTCGAGTTCCTGCTGCCCGGCACCTCTCTGGAACACGCCTGCGACCTGTGGCACGCCGCCGGCGCCCGGCTGATCGTGATCACCCGCGGGGCTCGCGGGGCGCTGGTCTCGCTCGACGGTGAGCGTGCCCAGGTGGCCGCGCCACGGGTGGACGTCGTGGACACGGTGGGGGCCGGCGACTCGTTCACGGCCGGGCTGCTGCACCACCTCGGCGGGCAAGGGCTGCTCGGCGGGCGGCTCGACGCCCTCGATCTGGAGAGCGCGGTGGCGGCCGCGGCGTTCGCGGCCCGGGTGGCGGCGCTGACGTGCTCGGTCCCGGGCGCCGACCCGCCGTGGGCCGACCGGCTCGCGGCCGACGACTGACCCGGCCCGTACGCGGGCGGATCGGCCTCCCGCGCGGGACACGGCCGGTGCGCCCGTGCCGGGGGCACGGGCCCGGCCGTCAGAAGTCGAAGTCGTCGATGTTCTCCGCAGTGAACACGAACGGGTCGCCGAGCAGCACGACGCCGTCCTCGCCGACGGTGTACTCGCCCAGCCTGCCCGCGGTGAACGTCCCTCCCTCCTTGCCGGTGATCAGGCCGGAGGCCAGCGCCGCGCCGGTGTAGGCGGCCAGGTAGCCCAGCTCTGAGGGGTTCCACAGGGCGAACGACCCGACCGTGCCGTCCTTGACGTAGGCGCGCATCTGGTTGGGCGTGCCCAGGCCGGTGAGCCGCACCTTGCCCTTGTACTCCGAGCCGGACAGGTAGCGGGCCGCCGCGGCGACGCCGACCGTGGTGGGCGAGACGATGCCCTTCAGGTCGGGGTACCGGGCCAGCAGCCCCTGCGCCTCCTGGAACGACTTCTGGTCGTCGTCGTCGCCGTAGACGGTGGCGACCAGCTTCAGCTTGGCGTTCTCTGGCTTGGCCAGCTCCGTCTTCATCATCTCGATCCAGGCGTTCTGGTTGGTCGCGTTCGCCGTCGCCGAGAGGATCGCGATCTCGCCGCCGTCCGGGCCGACCGCCTCGCTGATCAGCTTGATCTGGGAGGCGGCGATGCCCTCGGCGCTGGCCTGGTTGATGAAGGCGTCACGGCAGGCGGGGTTGGTGTCGGAGTCGTAGGTGACGACCTTGGCGCCGGCCTGGCGGGCCTCGTTGAGCGCGCCGCAGAGGGCGTCCTTGTCGTTGGCCGAGACCACGATCGCGTCCGCGCCCTGCTGCGAGAGCGTGTTGATGTAGCTGACCTGCGCCGACGGGCTGGCCTCCGACGGGCCCGTCTGGCTGTAGACGCCCTTGAACTCCGCCACCGCGACCTTGCCGCCCTTGTTGTCGGAGGCGTCGAAGTACGGGTTGTTCACCTGCTTGGGCAGGAAGGCGATCTTCAGGCCCTCCTTGATGGTCGCCGCCGCCCCGCTCGCGCCGGGCTGCGGGGTGGCCGGTTCCTCCTGGGCGGCGCATCCGGTGACGGCGAGGCTGAACGCGGCGAGCACCGCCAGGGCGATGGCCCGGCCTCCTCGACTTGTCGCTGCCATGTCGTGCTTCCTTTCGTGGACCGCGCCGGATCGACGGCGGTCTTCCGCGGCCGGGGCCGCGGGGTCAGGGAACGGCGGGGTCAGGGAACGGCGGATCGCCGACGGCGCAGACGGTCGCGCAGCATGCCGGCCACGTTGGGTCCCACTACGGAGACGATGAGCAGGGATCCGGTGACGATCGTGAGCGTGTTGGCGGGTACGTACGCCAGTTGCAGGGCGTTGCGCAGGGTGCCGAGCAGGATCACCGCGGCGATGACGCCGAGCAGGCCGCCGCGCCCGCCAAAGATGGACACCCCGCCCAGCAGCACCGCGGCCACCACGGCGAGTTCGAGCCCCATGCCGTTGTCGGCGCGGGCGCTGGCGAAGCGCAGCGTCCAGAACACCCCGGCCAGCGCCGACATCGTGCCGGTGGCCACGAACAGCCAGAACTTCGTCCGGGCCACGGGGATGCCGGTGAAGCGGGCGGCCTCGGCGTTGTTGCCCATCGCGTACAGGCCGCGGCCGACCGGGGTGGCGTGCAGCACGATCGCGGCGACCAGCGCGAGCACGGCCACCACGATGATCGCCCAGGGGATGGTCAGGCCGGGGATCGCGCCGATCGCTCCCGTGGTCCACTCCGGCGGGTAGTCGGCGACCGCCCGGTCGCCGAGCACCACGTACGCCAGGCCGCGGTAGAGGGCGAGCGTGCCGATCGTCACGGCCAGCGACGGGAGCCCGAACCCGGCCACGAACAGGCCGTTCACCGCGCCGAGCAGCGCTCCCAGCAGCAGGCAGAGCACGATCACCAGGGGCAGCGAATCGACTCCCCAGACCCAGAGCCCGCCCATGACCGTGCAGGTCAGGCCGAGGACGCTGGCCACCGACAGGTCGATCTCGCCGGTGATGACCACCAGGGTCATGGGCAGCGCGATCAGCGCGATCGGGATGGTCTCCAGCGTGACGAACCGCCAGAACCGCGGACCGGCCACGCCCTCGACGCTCACCCCGCCGACCACGACGACCAGGACCAGCGCGACGATCAGGATCGCCGCCCACGACCCCGCGATGGAACGCAACCGTGCCACCGTCCCCTCAGCCACGACCACTCCTCCCGCGAATGTCCTGGTCGTCCGCACCCTGGTCGTCGGCGTCCGGGCCTCGGGCGTTCTGCCCGCATGCGCCCTGGCCGTCCGGGTCCGGGCCGCGCGCGGCGTGGCCGCGGGTGTTCTGGTGTCGCAGGGTCCGGGCGAGCCGGACGGCCAGCGCGCGATCGAGGCCGATGGCGGCCAGGATCAGCGCGCCCACCGCGGCCCGCTGCCAGAACGGGCTGACGCCGAGCACCGGCAGCGCGCTGCCGATCGTGGTCAGCAGCACCGCGCCCAGGGCGGCGCCGTACACCGAGCCGCTGCCGCCGAAGATGGCCACACCGCCGACCACCACGGCGGCCACCACGTTGAGCTCGAGCCCGTTGCCCGCGTTGGCGTCCAGCGTGCCGAAGCGCGCCGCGTACAGGACTCCGGCCAGCCCCGCCAGCGCCCCCGAGACGACGAACGCGGCGAACACGCGGCGGCCGACCGGGATGCCCACCAGGCGGGCGGCGGCCGGGCTGGACCCGATCGCGTACAGCTCCCGGCCCCCGCGGTACGAGCGCAGGTAGTAGCCCGCCGCCACGAGCACCACCACGGCGAACAGGGCGAGCACCGGCACGCCCAGCACGGTCGCGCTGCCCAGGCGCAGGAAGCCCGGCGGCATGTCGGCCGCGTTGATCTGCCGCCCGGCCGCCCAGGTGTGGTCGAGGCCGCGGAAGACGTACAGGGTGCCCAGGGTGACCACGAGCGCGGGCACCCGGGCGGCGGCGATCAGCGCGCCGTTCACGACGCCGCAGGCGGCGCCGAGCAGCACGCCGAGCACGAGCGCGACCGGGATCGGCAGGCCCGGGTTCGCCACGAACAGGCTCCCGGTCGCGAACGCCGACAGTCCGAGCACCGAGCCGACCGACAGGTCCACGTTGCGGGTGATGACGACGATGCTCTGACCGACCGCGAGCACGGCCAGCACGGTCGAGCCGAGCAGCAGGTCCTTGACGCCCTGCGCGGTCAGGAAGCGCGGGTTGACGAGCACGGTGGTCACCACGAGCAGCGCCAGCGCGACCGCGATGCCCAGCTCCCTGATCACGAACACGCGCTGGACCAGGCGGGTGCCCTCTCCCGCTGCGACGGCCGGTCCGGTCCTGACCGCCGTCATCCGGCGCCGCCCTGGCCGGTGGCGGCGTACATGATCGACTCCTCGTCCGCCCGTGCGCGCGGGAGGTCGGCGACCAGGCGGCCTTCGTGCATCACCAGGACGCGATCGGCCAGGCCGAGCACCTCGGGCAGCTCGCTGGAGATCATCAGCACCGCGACGCCCTGCCCGGCCAGCTCCGACAGCAGCCGGTGCACCTCGGCCTTGGTGCCCACGTCGATGCCGCGGGTGGGCTCGTCCACGACCAGTACGCGCGGCTTCGTCGAGAGCCACTTGGCCAGCACGACCTTCTGCTGATTGCCGCCCGACAGGGTGGAGACGGGGTCGGTGAGGCGGGCGCTCTTGATGCGCAGGCGCCCGGCCCACTCGCGGGCCGCGGCGCGTTCCCGGCCGCCGAGCAGCAGGCCGAGCCTGCTCAGTGACCACCGCCTGGTGAGCGTGGCGTTCCGCGCCACCGACAGCTCCATGACCAGGCCCTGCTGCCGCCGGTCCTCCGGGACGAGGGCCAGCCCGGCGGCGATCGCCGCGGCGGTGTCGCCCGGCGGGAGCCTGACGCCGTCGAGGAGGACCTCCCCCGCGTCGGGGCGGTCGATGCCGAACAGCGCGCGGGCGACCTCGCTGCGGCCCGCCCCGACCAGCCCGGCCAGCGCGACGATCTCGCCGGCGCGCACGGCGAAGCCGACGTCCGCGAAGACGCCGTGCCGGGTCAGGCCGCGCACCTCCAGCCGGGGCTCTCCCACGGCCGTGTCCACGGTGGACTGCGCCGGCTCGGGGTACAGCGTGGAGACCTCTCGGCCGACCATGCGGCGTACCAGTTCGTCCACGGTGAGGTCGGCGGCGGGGTCGGTGGAGACCCGGCGGCCGTCGCGCATCACCGTGATCCGATGGCACAGCGCGAAGATCTCGTCGAAGCGGTGGGAGATGAACAGCACCGCCGCACCCGCGTCGCGCAGCGAGCGCACGACCGAGAAGAGCCGTTCGACCTCGACGCCCGACAGCGCGGCGGTGGGCTCGTCCATGATCAGGATGCGGGCGTCGGACGCCAGCGCCTTCGCGATCTCCACGAGCTGCTGGTCGGCGATGGACAGGCCACGGGCGGGACGGCCGGGGTCGAGCCGGACGCCGAGCCGGGCGAACAGGCCCGCCGCGCCCTCGTGCATGGCCCCGGCGTCGATGCGGCGCAGGGAGCGCAGCGGCTGGCGGCCCATGAAGACGTTCTCGGCCACCGGCAGGTCGGGGAACAGCGTGGGCTCCTGGTAGATCACCGCGATCCCGGCGGCACGGGCGTCCGCGGGCCCGGCGAACGTCAGCTCCGCCCCGCCGGCCCGCAACGTCCCCGTGTCGGCCGGATGGGCACCGGCCAGGATCTTCACCAGCGTGGACTTGCCGGCTCCGTTCTCGCCGACCAGGCCGTGGACCTCGCCGGCGCGCAGGTCGAGCCGTACGTCACGCAGGGCCTGTACGGCGCCGAACGACTTGCTCACGTTGCGTAGCGACAGAAGGGGAGGCGGTTCACTCATGCGGTCCTCCGGCACCACTTCCGGCAAAACGTTTTAATTTTCCCCGAACGTAAAACGATCGCCGGATACGTGTCAATCGGACGGGACGGTCCGGTAGCCGTTCCACACGAAACGGGCCGTCGTCACCGCGTCGTCGCCGTCGCCCGTGATGAGCTGGTGGATCGCGATCCCGTCCAGCTCGCGATACTCGCACCACTCGTGGTCGGAGGTGAGCACGAGATCGAGCCCCAGATTCACCAGCAGGTCGAACACCTGCCCCCGGTTCGTCTTGTCCACCCCCACGAACACCTCGTCGAGCAGGATGAACCGCGGGCAGCCCGGATCGGTCTGGTAGTGGGCGGCCACGGCCGCGAACAGCGGCAGGTGCAGCGCGATCGCCTTCTCCCCGCCCGACAGCGCCCCGTGCAGCTTCCTGGTCAGGTCCTGCCAGCCGTGCCCGTCGCCCCGGTCGAGCTTGACCACGAACCGGTGCCAGGCCGTGTAGTCGAGCACCTTCATGAGCTGGTCCGCCCAGCTCGCGGAGGAGTCGTCGGCCCGCGCCTCCTCCACGCGGTCCATGAAGAAGACGTACAGCGCCTCTTTGTCGGCCTCCGTCAGCCCTGCGGGGTCGCGCAGCAGCAGGTCGCGGGCGGCCCTGGTGCCGGGCGGCTGGGTGGGGTCGACCTGCCAGACCAGCCGCACGGCCACCCTCGACGCGGTGCGGACCCGTTCGAGGCGCTGGTTCATGCCCTCGACCAGGGCCGTCGCCTGCCTGATGCGATCGGCCAGGTGCCGCCGCGTGTCACCGGCGAGCGTCCGGTCGAACAGGTCGCGCTCGGCCTCCGTGATGTCCGAACGCCGCTCGTCGCGCTCCTTGCCCAGCGCCTCGCTGAGCGCCGCCGCGCCCGCGCGCACGCCGTCGACGGTGGCGGTGAGCACCTGGACGTCGTCGTCGGGCGCCAGCTCCAGATCGGCCCGGTCGGCAAGGACCTCCCTGGCGTGGTGGAAGGCGTCCTGCATGCGCGCCTCGGCCTCCCTGACGCTCTTCAGCTCGTACGGGACGGACGCGAGCCGCTCGGCCACCGCCTTGGCCGCCTCCAGCACGGCCCGTACCCCGGCCTCGGGCGCCAGCTCGACCGCCACCCGCGCGTCCGCCGGCAGGTGCCCGGCCGCCAGGCGGCGCAGCCGGTCGGACACCTCGTCGCGCAGCCGCCCCGCCTCGGCGTGCCTGTCCTCGGTGGTGCCCAGCTCGCCCTTGAGCCGGCCGAGCCGGGCGTTGAGCCGCGCCAGCTCGGCGTTGACCGCCTTGATGAGGCGGCGGCAGCTCTGGTGCGCGCCCTGGACCTCCTGGAGCCGGTCGAGGACGCGCCGGGGCTCCACGTCGACCGCGGACTCGATCGCGGCCAGCCGTTCGGCCAGCACGACCGCGGCGGCGGCGGCCTCCTCGGCGCGCTCGACGGCCTCGCCGGCGTGCCGCTCGTACTGGGCGGCGGTCTCGGCGGCCAGGTCGGCGCGCTCGCCCGCGGCGCGGGCGTCGGCCCGCCGGTCGTGCCAGACGGTGCCGATGGTCTCGGCGGTGCGCAGCGCCTCCGCCTCCTGGGCGAGCGCGGACGGCGCGGTGGGCAGGGCGTGGCGGTCGGCCGTCTCGGTGAGCCGCCGCAGCGACCTGGCGACCTCCCGCTCGCGGTCGTGCAGGCGCCGCTCGCAGGTCCTGAGCCGGTCCTCCAGCAGCGCGACCCTGCGCACCGCGCCGTCGAGCGCCTGGACGGCCTCCGCGTAGGGGCCCCTGCCCGGCCTGCGCCGCAGCTCGGCGGTGAGCGTGCCGCGTTCGGCGTCGGTCACGGCGAGCAGGTGGTCGCACTCGGCGATCCGCCCGGCCAGCTCCCCGAGCCGGTCGTCCAGCTCGGCGATGCGGCGCCGCCTGGCGCGTTCGCGGGCGGTGGCGCCCAGGTAGGACGGCTCGGGCTTGACCCACCGGCCGGTCGCCGGGCCCAGCCGCCAGGTGCCGTCGGCGCCGATGACGGCGGGGTGGTCGACGCCGATCGCCGTGGGCGCGAACGCGATGCCCGACAGCACGGCGTCGGCCTGCACCGGCGAGTCGGCCTCGGTGAACAGCACGTGGGCCAGGCTGTAGCCGGGGGCGGGCCTGGTCAGCGAGGTCACCGCGAAGGCGTCGTGCTCGCCGGGGTCGAACCCGCCGTCGGGCCGCAGCCACAGGTCGAGCAGGCCCGAGGCTTCGAGCGCGGCCTCGATCCCGGCCTGCGCCACGGGATCGAGCCCCGACCTGAACGCGACGGCCCGCCACAGCGGGGTGCCGGAGCGTCCCGTCCTGGCGGCCGTACGGCTGTGGGGGGCGGGCGGCTCCAGCACGGCCTCGTCGTTGAGGCGCTCGCGCTCGGCGGCCAGCTCGGCCCGCACGGCCGTCAGCCTCTCCCGCTGCGCGGTCAGGTGCTGCTCGCGGGCGGCCAGCTCGACGGCGGCCATCGTACGGGCCGTGCCGACCAGGTCGTCGGCCCGCTCGAAGTCGTCGGCCAGCCCGGCGAGCGTGGCCGGGTCGAGCTGGAGCTGGGTGCAGCCGCCCGACCAGTCGGCCAGGGCGGCGGCCAGGTCGCGGGCGCGTTCGTCGCGTACCCGCTCGGCCCGCTCCCGTGCCTCCTGGGCGGCGGCCAGGTCGTCGCGAGCCTGGTCGCGGTCGTGCTCGGCGGTGGTGCGGCGGTCGATCGCCTCGTCGTGCCGGGCCACCGCGGCCCTGACCTCCCTGATCTGGGCGGCGCGGCTGGTGACGGCCGCCCGCAGCAGCTCCCTGGCCCTGCGTACGGCCGCCTCACCGTCAAGCCCACCGCCGGACCCATCGTTGGGCCCGTCGCCGGACTCGTCATCGCGGTTCCTGGGAGGCCGGGCCGCCTCCTCGTGGACGGTGAGCAGCCCGGCGCACTCGGCCGCGTGGCGCGCCTCCGTACGGGCG